>JBEAVQ010000036.1:0-41812 GCA_041160865.1 Pseudomonadota bacterium
ATCCGTTCGCTGTAGGTTGGCGCAGGTACCGCGCGTGCAAACTCATTGCATAGGAAGTATTCCTGCTGTTCCCGATAAGACCAGCGATAATGCATCGCGATCGCCATCAGATAATTGGACCCAAAGGCATCAATCAAGTCTGCAACAATCCGTTGGACTGGGCCGGTCGGGACAAAACTGGGCGCGGCAACACGGCTTTCGATATGATCAATCATGGCGGTGGTGTCTTGAATGATCTCGCCATCAGGTGCCTGCATGACGGGAATCACTTTGAGGCCGACTTGGCGGATGATGTCGCCGAAAAAATGGGGATCAGACGCCATGATCTCTTCATAGGCTATCCCCTTCTTGATCAGATAAGAGCGGATTTTTCCCGTATAAAGTGAATGGGGTGTGCCCCAAAATCACATTTTGTTTTGGCCAGTCTTGCACAGGGTTTTGACTTCAACAAATGCGAAACTGCGTGACAGGGGACTGGGCTTAAACTGCTAAAGGGTACGGATTAGCCAACATACCGAATGACGGCGACATAAATTTAGCGGGTTGAGGCACTCAAGGAACAGGTGCCGATTGTCTCTGAACGCGGCGTAGAAACTACCCCGGCCAATCTTCATTTCATCTAGGAGATCCGAAAGGGATGACGCCCGGTAGCCATTGCGCCAGAAGAGCTTCATTGCGCTCTCCCTCGCAGTCATGACGTCGAACTCTATAGTGCGTGCCTTACATAATTATTGACTGATCAGTACAGAATTGCAATGCTGGAAGCTTGTAATTGGTTTGATCACGAATTGGATCATCGACTGGCGCTTGGGGATGAATATGATGATCGCAGTCTTGATCGTGCACGGCCTGCTTGCAGTTACCCTGCTCGGTGCAATCACACACCAGTGTGTATCGGCACTCCGAGCCAAGCCTGCCCGCACCCTGTCCTTCGTCGACCGCTACACGAGCGTGAACCAGCGGGTGTTCACATGGGCGGTTGTGATGCTGTACGCGACGACGACCCTCTCGGGGGCGATCATCTATCCGTCTTACCGGTTGAATGTGCGCGTCCCATTCGAGGAGATGTCGCTAGGTTGGGCAGTGGGCCTTTTTGAGCTGAAGGAGCATTTCGGCGGCCTTGGGCTATGCCTTCTGCCTCTCTATGTTTGGCTCTGGCAACCGCAGCAAACGCAGAGCCACGCCCGCGACCGGCTTGCAATCACCGTGATCCTTGCCTTTATCGTGTGGTGGGACTTCCTAGTTGGCCACGTGCTCAACAATATCCGGGGCCTGCCATGAGATTGCGCTTCTCGCCCATCATCTTCATGCTGGCCTATTGCCTAGTCTATATCGCTGCCTTGCTGTGGGACCTGCCTGCGTTCCTCTACTATCCCCTGAGAGGACAATTGAGCTGGGGCCCTGAGGTCGTGGAGGGGCTAGGGCCAGCGATGGCTTGGTACGGGATCATGGCCGACGCCGCGCTGGTTGCTTCTATTCTAGCCGTCATTGTTCCAGATCGCTGGTTTGCCAATCGCATGCAAAACGTCCTTTGGACTGTTCCTGTGGCGGCCATGCTAATATGCACCTTCCTGATGAGGACCTTCTTTGGATGAGACGACGCGCAATAACGACCGTCCTCGTGAGCCTCTGCACCCTGGCCTTTGCTGGCGGCGCTTGGGCGCAGTACACCTACAACCCGAACAATCCCGATGAGCAGGGGTCAAACATCCGCTATTTTGGCTCTGTGAAGGACGAGAGCGGCCAGGCCCTAAAAGGCGTCGCCATCTTGGTAAAGCAAGCCTATGTCTTCATCAGCGACGAGGCTGGGAGATATGTCGGTTATGTTCCTGCCGACCCTTCGCCCAAGACGGTCCTGATCGGCTGCGCCAAACCAGGCTACACCCTTGTGCGCATAACCAAGCGCACAGGCTCAACGAGGCAAAAACTATGGGTCCAAGCCGACTGCATCTTGCGCAAGGCACGTTAGCAGCACTGGCCTTGGCGGCTGCGGTCCTCTTACAGGGCCAACCACCTGCTGCCAGCCCGAGGTCCGACAATCCGTTAGCGGACAGCGTCGAAAGCCTGCGCCTCGGCGGCGACGTGATGGCGCAACGGCGACATATTTGGACGGCTTTTGCGGAAATGGTTTCTGGAGAGGAGCCGGCCTTCGCTCACTGGCAAGGAGAAGGCGGCGTCTTTAGTGCCGAAGCGGCGGCAAGGAGACCCGGAGGCATCCAAGGCTTCCTAAGGCCCAAGAGCATCGGCGGCGACCTGCATTTGATCGGCGCGCCGATAATCGCCTATAATCTTTTCAATCCCGCAGCCTTCGCACACATTCGCGATCAGGGCCTTTATCGCAAAGCGACGTTGGATCGGCTGCAGCTCACGGGCAAGACCGGATCTGTGCCGCCTTTCCCTGCCGCAGCCATCGTGATCAAGACCGCTTGGTGGCCTGTCGCGCCAGAGGGCCTGACCGCCATGCCCGTCTGGGACCCCGAACTCAACCCGCCGGACCCCAACGGCAATCCCCACCTAGGGTGGGCGCGGGTCGTGGCGGTCGATCCCGCGAACAACTCCCCTGACAAAACTGCGGCTGTCCAATTCATAGGCCGATCCTTTCCCGGGGCGCGGCGTGTCCAGCTTGAGGCGTTCCATCATGTGGCCGTGGATGCGGCAATGGCCAAGCAGTTCGCCCTCGATCCCGAGAGCAACCGCACAGCTATCCTTGCGCTAGGTCGCCCCATCGCAGTCAACGACCGACTGGCCCTGGTCGGGATCAATATGATGACCCATGAGCAGCAGGACTGGGTTTGGGCGGCTTTCTGGTGGCATGACCGGCCTGAGGTCGGCCCCTTTGCCGCAGACCGTCCATCCGCTCTGCGTGGTCCTTGGCGCAACTATCTCATGCAAGCGGCCTTTGACGCCGAGACACCAAGGGCCTCCGACGGAGGCGCTCATATCTGTTTCAACCCTTGGCTAGAGGCCCGGTTCCCCGACCATGGACAGGGCGGTGGAACGGTCAGCAACTGCCTGTCCTGCCACCAGCGCGCCAGCTATCCAGCCGCGCCCTTCCTGCCCGTCACACGCGGCGCACCCAATCTGCGGGAGGATCCAGCTCTCGCACCCGACCGCCTAAGGACCAGCTTCCTCTGGTCGTTGCCCCTGCATGCTAAGCGGGACTAGGCGACGGCTCATGTGCCAAGCGGACCAAAGCCCCGAGCTGTTGAGTCCCCCCGGCTCTACCGACTGACCCGCCAGCTGCAGGTCCGGCGTCCAAAGTAACTAATCTGTTCAGCGGGGTGCGGCTTTCAGCAGACGAAGCGCGGTATCGATTGCCTCGAGGCTCTGTCGGCGCGTGAGTTTGCGGCGGCTTGCCACCCGGACGCCTTCATTCACCAGCATGAGGTAGGCGCCATATTCGGCAGCGCGCGCCGGAGAATAGCCAGCTTCGCACAGGCACTCTTCGAACAGGGTCTGCAATTTCGACAGCCATGAGCTGGCCGCTAGGGCCAGTTCGTCGTCTATTCCTGCGAGTTCGATGACGGTGTTGACTGCCATGCACCCAAATCCTGCTTTCGATCCTTCACCATGGTTCAGGCTGTGTTGCAGGAAATACCTTATGGCATCCATCGGCGGGTGTTTGTCCCTGATCTTCTGGACAATGGCACTGGTTCGCTCCGCGAAAAGGTTGAGGCACTCGAGGTACAGATGCCGCTTGTCTCCGAATGCGGCGTAGAAACTGCCGCGGCCAATCTTCATTTCATCCAGCAGATCCGAAAGGGATGACGCCTGGTAGCCATTGCGCCAGAAGAGCTTCATTGCGCTCTCCCTCGCAGTCATGATGTCGAACTCAATTGGGCGTGCCATACATAATTATTGACTGATCAGTCCAGAATTGCAATGCTAAAATCTCATAACTGGTTCGATCCCGAGGAAAAGCGCATGAAGAAGTTGTCTTTGATTATTTTCATGAGTTTGGCACTCGTAGCTTGTTCGGCAAAGGAGTCTTCCAAATCTGTGCAGGGTGTGACCCCGGGGCTGTTGACGGGGGTCGTGAACGACGGTCAGAGCAAACCGCTCAACGGTGTCATGGTGCGGGTGACAAACGAAACATCGGGAATCTCGCAAAGCGTATTCACCGATGAACAGGGTCGATACGAACTGTCGACCGGTTTGACTGGGGACGTCACGGTCAGGTTCCGCCTACCCTATTACCGAGACGAGACGAGCAAGCTGATACTCACCGCTGGGAAGTCTGTCGAGCAGAAGGCGGTTCTGAAGCCGATGACCGACTTGGCTGAGATTTCCGAAAGCCTGCCATCGGCCTATCACTTCGGGAACCTTGCCTTTGACAAGGATCCAAAGTCGATCAACAGCTACCAACACCTGCAGCGCGATTGCGCGGGCTGCCATGCCCTAGGCAATAGCGTCACGCGTGCACCGCGTCCGCTTGATCAGTGGGTGGATATGGTCACGATCATGCAGAGCTATCTTGGCAATCCAGATCCTAAGCTGATCAAGAGCCGCGCCGCGTTGCTATATGCCGGGTTCAACGGACAGGCACCAACGGTACGTCCGGTGTTTCCAGTCGACGCCGAAACCCAGCAGGCCGTCATCCATGAGTACAGACTCGAAAACACCATCTTCCCCCATGACGCGGACATCAATCCTGCCAACGGCCTAGTATATACTGTCGACCGAACGGCAAGCCAGATGGCGGTGACGGACCTTGTTTCGGGAAAGTCTGTCTTTTTCGATCAGCCTCCGTCGATGCGTCCCGCCGTTGGCAAAGGGGACAGCTATTCCGCGCGCTCCAAGGAGCCGGGTCCGCATTCCTTGGCGTTGGGCAAGAACGGGTATTGGTACACAACCAATGCCGGGTCCGACGAGATTGGCGTTTTCGATCCAAAGACCCGGACGTGGAAAGCTTCATTCGTACTTCCTGAGCCTGCACGCTACCCCCATACAATCCGCATTGGCCGCGACGGCATCGTCTGGTTCACGCTGGCGGCCTCGACGCAGGTGGGCCGACTTGATCCGGTCAGCGGGGACATCAAGCTGATCTACCTGCCGAAGCTCAAGCCACTCGGGGGATCCGCTGGCACCGTGCCCTATGGCATCGATATCAGCCCTGTAGATGGGCGCATCTGGTATGCGCGCCTATGGGGTGACAAGCTTGGCGCCATCGATCCCACGACGTTTGCGGTGACAGAGTTTGACTCGCCGGTCGAAGGGCCGCGTCGTCTTCGCTTCGACGCTAAGGGTAAGCTTTGGGTAACGGGCTACAACGACGGCATGATCGCCAAGGTTGATACGCAGAGCATGAAGAGCGAGGTCTATCCCATGCCGGAGTTTGCCGCAGGCTATCGCCCGGCCCCCTATGCCCTTGCGATTCACCCCGCCACGCAGGAGGTCTGGATCAACGAGACCTTGACGGACCGTGTCTATCGTTTCTTGCCCAAGGAGAAGCGGTTTATCGTTTACCCCATGCCACTACGCGGCACCTTCACGCGTGACTTCACCTTCACGGCGTCCGGGTGGGCCTGTACGACAAATAGTCCGATCCTGAATGCGGCACTGGAAGGCAATGAAACAGAAGTGCTCTGCATTGATCCAAGCGGAGCAAAGGCGCGCAAATGACCTTGTTGTTCGATCCTTCGCTCTACTCAGCTATTTCGCTGATCGGACTGACCTGGACCCTGCTGACTCTCTTTTTGATGTTTTCGCCAACGGGGAAGAGGTTGCTGTCTAACCCGCTGGGGATTGTTATCGCCGCAGCCGCGCTGTTCCCCTCGCTTTGGTTGGTGACGTCTCAGATCAAGGTGCTGACGGCGCTTACAGGCAGTATCCCGCCGCTGGACGTGCAATTCGGCTATCACCAGCCCGAAATCGTCCAGTTCGCTCAGGCCCTGAATGAGGGCGGCCGCAAGATGTATGCCCAATTCCAGCTTGGCGCCGACACGTTGGCCCCTCCCGGCTTCTGCTGTTTCCTGATGTGCGTCTACCGCTCAACGGTTCGGTCACAGGTCGTTCGGACCCTTTGTGATGGGATGGCGTTCGTCTATCTCGTATCCGTGCTCATCGCCAATAGCTTGATGCCGGTGATTATCCTTAACTATCCGGCGCAGGACGGCCTTGCTCTGTCGACGCTCTACTGGCTGATCCCCCTCTGTGATACGATCAAATACTCCGTTCACGGCCTGGCCTGGCTCACCATCGTGACCGCCTGGCTCTGGCAGCTTGTAGGCATGATGCGTGCCCGCAAGTCGTCGTGACCTTCTTCGCCTTGAGCATTCCACGACTGACAAAGACGCCATCTTTTGCGCTGTCGATGAAGGTGGTGCGACGATCTCGTTAAACAGGCCTTAAAAGCTGACCGCGCTGACGGCTGCGCCGGTGATCATGGGACCCGATACCGCGCAAAAAAGCAGATTGCGCCAGCGCGAGTTGGGGCAGCGGCGCGTAAAGATACTGGCTAACGTGCACAAAACGGCGAAGTCCTACCTAGGCCGCATGGAAGAGACAACTGGCAAGTCACGAGCGGCTCTGCCATCGGCAAAAATGTGCTGGGCTCGTCGTTCGTGGCCCATTGTGGTTGTGGAGGGGATGAGCGGCGAAAGCTGCCAGTCAAGAGCGAGCAAACTCTCTGAATTGATAGCGGAAGTTTCGGGACCGGGTCAGGGAAATCAGTCGAACTGGCGGACAGAGAGGGATTCGAACCCTCGATGGGCTTGCACCCATACACGCGTTCCAGGCGTGCGCCTTCAACCACTCGGCCACCTGCCCGTTTCAATGCACACAGGGATGTAGTTGACTGGCCTTTAGACGCTTTAAGCTAGGACTTGATCCGCCCAAGCGTCAAAATGAGCCCAAAACGCCGACCGAATCGCGTCGACTTCGTGCAAAAGCTCATGTTTGGACCCAGCCACCACTCGAAGCTGGCCAAGGGGAACCTGACCACAGATGCGGACATGGGCGGCATTATCCACAATGGTCTCGCCTTCAGCACTGACAACCAAGATCGGGATATTGATTTGGGAGAGGCGAGCGGGCGTAAAAGAGCCCATAGTCTTGATTGCCTCATCCAACCAGCCATTCGTGGGTCCTGCGATCTGAAGGGCAGGCTCTTCCAACATCAAGGCATTATTGCGGGCAAAGCGCCTGGGATCATGGGTAACTTGATTGGCTTCAAACGCCTCTGGCTGCCATGTGGTAGGCAGGGATGGCGCAACGTCTTTGGCTTTGCCGGTCGCCACCAAGGACTTGGCTAACAATCCCATTCCGGGCGGGCCTAGAATGCCCCACATGGGGGCCGAAAACGCTGCCCCAACTACATTGGGGATCGCATTGGTCAACAAGGCTTCCAAGCAAATCGTGCCGCCCATCGAGTGGCTCAGCAAGATACGTTTGCCCGTCAACTTATCAGCAACGGCCGCAACGGCCAGAGCCATATGCTCAGTTGCCTTGGAAAAACTATCGAGATGGCCTGCGTGCGCGGTCGCGCCTAACCGATCAGACCAACCCTGACCGCGATGATCGACGGTTAGAACATTGAAGCCCCGGGCGAGGAGATCGGCAATCGTCTCCGCATATTTTTCAATATATTCAGTCCGACCGGGCGCTAAAACAACAGATCCGCGCGGCTCATCACCCTGATAGGGAACAAAAGCCGCGCGAATTGTTTTGTCATCAGGCCCAAGAACGCGAAAGGTCTCCAGACCTTGCAACGCATCCATCAAAGGGTCCTGAACCACTTGCATCGGGCGCGATTAGCCGATGATCGACTGAAGTTTCATAGCGATCGACATGTCGCCATCAACTTTCAGCTTGCCGCCCATGAAAGCGTTCATGCCGTTCAGACGGCCTTCGACCATGTCAACGAAGTCGCCGATGGCGATTTTCAAGGTGCAGTCTGCTGGGCCATCGTCGTTGGTGACGGCATTGCCGTTCTTGCCATCGATATGGATTTTGCCGGCATCGCCGAAATCAAACTTCACGGTGTTGCCGAAAGCTGGCTTGGCTTCGACACGTTCTTTCATGCCAGCAGTAATTGTCGCGAGATCCATTTATTCCTCCCTGAGCGCATCCCGGAACAAGCTTGGGACAACGCGGTGAATCCTTACTAGACCGGGACGAGGCTGAGGGGAAGCGGTACGTAACGTCAATTCGTGCGGCTATTTCCTTGCAAATGCAGATAACGCATGGCAACTCACGGCAATGTTAAACGAAGTCAGTCCTTTCGGCACCTTTTCCCCCTCGGCGTTTCAGAGCCGCATCATCGACTTGGTGCGAGGTTTTGATCCGGGCCCTTTCAGCAAATTTGCCGCGTCAATTGGAAAACGACTTATCTTTCCGGGACTTGATGGTCCACTGGACCTTATGACCTGGGGCATCAAAACCCGTATCGACCCCCGCCGCAACGTAACAGAAAAACGCCTCATGTTCTCCCCTTCCCGCTTTGAGCCGGAAGAGCGCGAATTGTTGCGGCGCGAACTAAAAGCCGGGGACATCTTTGTTGATGTGGGGGCAAATGTTGGCGCCTACTCCCTCTGGGTCGGACCAATCATTGGACCCAGCGGGAAAATTCTTGCCATTGAGCCTCAGCCGAGCGTTTTGGCCCGTTTGCGTGCCAACTTTGCTTTAAACCCGAACTTTAATGCACAGATTTTTCCGTGCGGCGCGGGCGATTCCAACGGCGTGATGACGCTATCTGTTGGCAGCGACAATGAAGGCGGCGCATCCCTGGCCACAGTAGGAGGCGGTGCGGATCAAGTGGAGGTCGCTGTCCGCCCTTTACTCAACATGATCGAAGAAGCCCGTTTGGAGCGAATAGACGCCCTGAAAATCGACATTGAGGGCTATGAAGATCGAGCCCTCCTGCCCTTCTTTGCAGAAGCCTCGAAAAGCCTTTGGCCGCGCCTGCTTATTCTAGAGCGCAGCGAAAGGGATTGGGCAAGCGACCTGATGAGTTCACTCACGCAATCTGGCTATCGCCAGACCTTAACAACCAAGCGTAATTATGTGTTGCAGCTGGCCTAACCCGCCGCGCGCGCCATGTGCTCTTCCAAGTCATATTCTTTGAGCTTGCGGTAGAGCGTCGAGCGGCCAATGCCCAAGCGGCGCGCAACCTCGGTCATATGTCCGGCATAGAGGTCGATGGCATATTCGATCAAGTCGCGTTCAATTTGCTCTAGCGTGCGCAAATGACCTGCGGGGTCAAAGATAGCAACGCCGTTACCCGCTTCAATAGCGGCTACCAACAGATCACTATTGGCCGGCAGAGCTGGCATCTCGATTACGGCTGACACGCTTGCCGCCTCAGTCGCCGGCAGTGTTACGACTCCAGGCGTGGGCGCTTCCGAGACAAACTGCGGTAAGGCGGCTTGAACGTGGGGGAAGTCCTCTGGCTGCAAGAAGTCCCCATCGCATAAGACAACCGCCCGGAAGATGGTGTTTTCAAGCTGGCGCACATTGCCCGGCCAATCAAAGCTTTGCAGCATGGCCAAGGCCTGTGGCGTCGCACCCAAGACCCGCTTGCCCTCTTCGGCATTGATGCGGGTGACGAAATGTTTGATCAGGGCTGGAATATCTTCCATACGCTCGCGCAGTGGGGGTGCATCAACTGGGAAGACGTTCAAACGGTAAAACAGGTCTTCTCGGAAACGACCTTCACTAACCAGCTTGGCCAAATCCTTGTTGGTTGCAGCAATAATGCGCACATCGACTTTGATAGGCCGCTTTGAGCCCACAGGGTCGACTTCGCTTTCTTGCAAAGCGCGCAGCAGCTTTACCTGAATGTCGAGAGGCAACTCGCCAACTTCGTCGAGGAATAGGGTGCCACCATCTGCTTCTTGGAACTTACCCAAATGGCGATCATGTGCGCCGGTAAAGGCACCCCTTTCATGGCCAAAGAGAATACTTTCCACCAGATTTTCTGGGATCGCACCGCAGTTTACGGCGATGATGGGTCTGCCTGAACGCTCGCTCTCGCCATGGATGGCGCGGGCGATGACCTCTTTACCAACGCCGCTCTCGCCTAAGATTAGGACCGGAATATTGGAAGTGGCCGCACGTTGCCCCAGACGGATCACTTGGCGCATTGCCGAAGCCCCAGCAACCATATCGCCAAAGGTGAACGTGCCAGCAGCCTTCCTCTTGAGGCGCTTCACTTCACCCGACAATTCACCAACTTTCAGCGCATTGCGAATAGAAACCATCACGCGCTCTGGGCTCGCTGGCTTGACGAAAAAGTCGGTTGCACCGGCCTGCATGGCTTTCACCACCGTATCGATACCCCCTGATGCGGTCAGGACAACGACGGGCAAATCATCACGTTTCGCGCGGATAGCAGCGAGTGCTTCCATGCCCGAGACACCGGGCATGATCAGATCCAACAGAACGACATCAACGGCTGGGTCCATGGCCTGCGCAATGGCTTGCGCGCCATCTTCGGCGGTTCGCGTTGCAAAGCCCTGACGCTCTACAGCACCCTGCAACAGGCGACGCTGCGACGGATCGTCATCAACGATTAGGACAGTCTTACTCATTATTCCCACCAAATTCTTTGTTGCCGGATTTTTCCGGTCATGACACCCAAAACTCAAACCGAGATTTGATGCTTCTGCGTCTGTTCACCGCTCCTTCTACACGCAGGATGTAAAGGGTGGCTTAAAATGGGACACTCCAAGACAAGAAAACTGCACACAAAGCCCACTTGACCAAAACGGGTCAGAAGGTCATGCCCACGCAGCAAAAGATTACCCGATGAAGGCTATGAAAATGTCAGTCACGCCCCTGCCCGGAATTCTCGATATTGTCCCTTACAAGGGCGGCGAAGCAAAAATCCCCGGGATTGAGAATCCCTGGAAGCTGTCATCGAATGAAAATCCTTTAGGCTGCAGCCCAGCTGCCCGTCTCGCTTATCAAACCGCTGCAGAAGATTTGGCAATTTATCCAGACGGCGACCATGCAGGTCTGCGCCAAGCGATTTCTAGCCGCTATGGCCTTGATGCTGGCCGCATCATGTGTGGAAACGGCTCAGACGAGATCTTCCAGCTTTTGGGGCGGGCCTTCCTCGATCAAGGCGATGAAGTCGTTCAGTCTGCGCACGGCTTTTTGGTCTATCGACTGACTGCTCAACAATCCGGTGCCATTTGTGTTTCCGCCCCTGAAACCAATCTGACCGCCGACGTCGATGCGCTACTGGCTTGTGTGACTTCGAAGACCAAGATCGTCTTTTTGGCCAACCCTAATAATCCAACCGGCACCTATTTGCCTCATTCGGAAATCAAACGCCTGCATGCGGGCTTACCTGACAACGTGCTTTTGGTCCTCGATGCAGCCTATAGCGAATATGTGCAGACCAATGATTATTCGTCTGGCCTTGAGCTGGCTGGAGAAGCCAGTAACGTGTTGATGACACGCACCTTCTCCAAAATCCACGGACTTGCTGCCGCCCGCGTCGGTTGGTGCTATGGCCCGCAAATCGTGATTGATGCACTCAATCGCGTACGTGGGCCGTTCAATATCAGCGCCCCAGGCCTGGCTGCAGCAAAGGCCGCCATGCTCGACCAAGATTTTGCCAACCAAAGCGTCGCCTTTAATGCACATTGGCTGGCCTTCTTGACCAATGAGATCCGTGCTTTGGGCCTCGAAGTGACGCCAAGTGTGGGTAATTTCATTCTGGTGAAATTCCCAAGCGAGCCCGGAAAGAACGCTGAAGCCGCTGACGCCTTCTTGCGCTCACGCGGGCTCATTGTGCGTGCCGTTCGTGCCTATGGCTTAGACGCCTATTTGCGTATTTCGATAGGTCTTGAAGAGCCAAACCGCCTGACAGTCGTCGCACTTAAAGATTTCATGGGTTCGTGATGTCGGAAACGGCCAGCCAGTTCGACACCTTAGCGATTATTGGAGTCGGTCTAATCGGCTCGTCACTCGCGGCTGCCGCCAAAGCTAATTCATTGGCGTCACGGATCGTTCTCTTTGACTCAAACCCTTCTGTGCGCGCAAGAATTGTGGAACTGGGCCTTGGCGAGGTGGCCGAAACGGCCGAAGCAGCTGTTGCGGGCGCGGACTTGATAATCTTATGTACCCCGCCCGCTACCATGGGGGCTATCGGGGCGCAGATTGGAGCCCACGTCAAAGCCGGAGCCATTGTTACAGACGTTGGCTCTGTCAAAGAAGCGATTGTCCAGCAACTGCAGCCGGTTCTTCCCGAAACCTGTTTCTTGATCCCGGGTCACCCGATCGCCGGGGTTGAAAAATCTGGCCCAGACGCAGGCTTCGCGACTTTGTTTGAGGGTCGTTGGGCCATTCTTACACCTCTTGGTGACCCTCGCCCAGCTTACCAAGAGGCGGTCGCTCGGTTAACGGACTTTTGGGAAGCTATGGGTGCCAAGGTTGATTGTATGGATCCCGTACGCCATGATCAGGTCCTGGCCATGACCAGCCATTTGCCTCATTTGATCGCTTTTTGCGTGGTCGCAACCGCTCAAGACGTGGAAGCGGTGACCGATAGTGAAGTTGTGAAATACTCTGCAGGTGGATTCCGGGACTTTACACGCATAGCGGCCTCGGACCCGACCATGTGGCGCGATGTGTTTTTACTCAACAAGGATGCAGTCTTGGATCTACTTGGACGCTTTTCAGAGGATTTGACCGCCTTGCGTCGCGCGATACGCTGGGGTGATGGCAATACTTTATTCGCAACCTTTGAACGGGCGCGCGCCATGCGTCGCGAAGTTATTGAGGCGGGACAAGACACCGCCATAACCAATTTTGGCCGGGATCTTACGACATCGACTACATTCAAAGTCGATGGCAAAGTCGATGGCAAAGTCGACAGGAAATCCGACTGAAATTTCTCTGTGATTTCGCTATGGTAAACTAAACGTTAACCAGTTCAGCGTCCATGATTTACAGGTGAAATTTCCTTGCATCCTCGGGAGAAGCTCGTGCTAGCCGCCGCCAACTTTATCCTCTTTTTGGTCTATTGCATTGCCGCTGTTGGGTTGGGGGCTTTTGCCTTTTACATTCAAGAAGCCAGCCTTGCGGTCTCCATCTGCATGGGTGGATTGCTGGGCGTTGCCTGTGGCTTGTTCCATCTTGCCTTCACGCCGCGGGAAGCAAAACTATCGCGATCTGAAAAATACCGAATTGACCGTGAATTCCAATCTCTAAAGGACATGAACGGTGAAACCCATAAAGAGATTGAAACCCTGAAGACCACGTTGGCAGAAGATGCTGCCGCCCGCGAGGCTGCCTTGGCGCGAGAAGTCCGCGAAATCGCGATGCTTCTGACGACTTATGTATCTAAAAACGAGCGTCGCCGAGAAGCATCGGCGGTCGAAGGTCAGAAAATCGCACCGAGGCGGTCTGATCAAAACCTCTTGGCGGCCGTCCGCTCTGCCTTAGAAGAAAATCGGATCGAGTTGCACTTGCAGCCCATCGTCGCGCTGCCTCAGCGCAAGACGGTTTATTATGAAGGCTTTACCCGCCTGCGTGACCCATCTGGTGCTGTGATTCTGCCGAGCGAATTCTTACGCGTAGCGGAGCCTTCTGGTCTTGTTGGTGAAATCGACAACCTGCTTCTCCTACGCTGCGTTCAGATCGCCCGTCGCCTCCTAAAGCATGACCGTCGCATCGGGCTTTTCTGCAATATTTCGACCACGAGCTTGGGGGATGAGACCTTCTTCCCGCAATTCATTGCCTTCTTGCGCGATAACAAAGATCTGGCTGGTTCGATCATTTTCGAACTAACCCGTGACTCGTTTGAAAAAATCCCGATGGCTGCAGAGCGTAACATGGGTCGATTGTTTGATCTGGGCTTCCGCTTCTCGATTGACCGTTGCGAGACCCTAGACCTCGACTTGCGTAAGCTTGAGCGCATGGGCGTGCGTTATGTGAAGATTGCCGGTGATAAACTGGTGCAGCAATTGGTCGAAGCTAAGACAGTGCCTGTGACCGGCCTTAATCGCCAATTCGAACCGGCGGACGTCTCTGCCCTCTTCTCGCGCTATGGGGTTGAGCTGATTGCAGATCGTGTCGAGACTGAACGCACAATTGTGGAAATCCTCGAACTCGACATTACCCATGCCCAAGGCAATCTGTTCGGCAAGCCCAAGTCCGGCACTGAAGTTATCAAAGCCAGCGAAGAAGGCCCGCGCCTGCGGATGGTCAGCTAAGGTTTAGCCTGCCCTGCAGGTTTGGTTGATGAAGTCGCGGTGGGTCGGGAATGTCTCAGCCGTTTGCGCCATGAGGGTCTTCAGGCTGGCCAAGTGGTGATCGGCTTGGACATGGGTGCGGGTATCGACCAAAGGATCATATCCGGTTGGTTCCACAAACTGGCCCAAATAAACCGCCAACCAACTTGGATTGAGAAAGAGCTCGGGTCCATCCGACACCATCCGACCGTATTTGCGGAAATGCGCCATCTTATAGGTCAAAGTGTCTGGCAAGCTCATGGATGCGCAATAGCGCCAAAGCTCGGTATCATCACGCTCCGTCGCACAATAATGCAGGATGAGGAAGTCACGAATCCGCTCCCACTCATAAGTGCTCAAGCGATTAAACTCTGTCTCCAAAACTGGGTCGATCGTCTTGTCGGGGAATAGCGCGAGGAAGCGGGTGATACCAGTTTGGATAAGATGCAGACTGGTTGATTCCAGCGGCTCCATAAAACCAGCAGCCAGACCAATCGCGACACAATTCTTGTACCAGATCTTCTTTCTCTTGCCCGTCGTAAAGTGCAAAGGACGCGGATCGGCCAAAGCCTTACCGTCCAAATTGGCGAGCAAAGTCTGCTCCACCTCCTCATCTGAAACAAAGCCACTGGAATAGACATAGCCATTGCCAATGCGATGCTGCAGCGGAATACGCCATTGCCATCCCGCCTCGCGCGCGGTGGAGCGGGTAAAAGGCGTAAACACGCCGCCATGTTCGCACGGCACCGCCATCGCCCGATCACATGGCAACCAATGGCTCCAATCTTCATATCCTGCTTTGAGCGCGCCTTCGATCAAGAGCCCGCGAAAGCCAGAGCAGTCGATAAAGAAATCGCCTTCAACTTTGCGGCCGTCTTCCAGCGTCACATGGGTGATGCGCCCATCTTCGCCACCCAAGCCCACATCAGCGATCTTGCCTTCCATCCGGACGACCCCGCGTGCCTCGCTATAGGACCGCAGGAATTGCGCATAGAGCCCGGCATCAAAGTGATAGGCATAGTCGAAGGTTGATTGGATCAGGCGCGGGTCTTGGGTTGGCGGCGCAAAGCGACCGCGCTTAGCAACTTGCCAAGCCATAGTGAATTCATCGAGCGAACCAGGGTCGCGGCCCGTCTGACGCGCACGCAAATAATACTGGTGCAGAGGCACCATATCAAAGTCGGCCCCATAAGTTCCAAACGGGTGGAAATAGCGATGGCCTTGGCGGCCCCAATTCACAAACTCAATGCCCAACTTAAATGTGCCCTGGGTGCGAACGACGAAGTCCTTCTCGTCAAGGCCAAGGGAACGATTAAAGACCTTGATGGGCGGAATGGTCGCTTCACCCACGCCTACGGTGCCGATTTCATCGGATTCAATCAGGGTAATTTTACACCCGCGCCCCGCTGCATTGGCGATGGCCGACGCCGCCATCCAGCCGGCAGACCCGCCGCCAACAATTACCAAGCGCTCAAGCTTTTGGCTCTGACCCTGCATAATGCCCCCCGACCTCATCTTATGTTCCGATATAACCACAACAGTGAAGATGACGAGTCCGTGTTGTTGCAACGCTGCACCAGTTTGACAACTTTGTCGCATTTACCTGCATTCGCAGCCACTTTCCCATTGCACAATCGTTGTGATTTTGTCATGTAGCTTTCCTACACGTTCACAAATAAATGATTGCTGGACGTATTTTGGATGCTGATTCAAGGCTTTTGGGTCAGTTTTAGGAGCGGAATATCGTCGGGCGGCCAACTATTTGGCTGATAATCGGCGTGTTCTGAAGGGAATCACAAGCGGGTCCGTTGCGGTCGGATCGGCTTATTTGGGAGGAACCGCGATGAATATACACACACAATCACGCCTCGGCGTGTCGCGCGCTCGCTTGTTGGCTGGTGCAGTGTCTTCGGTTGCCCTGTTGGCAGCTATGAGCGGGACAGCCCACGCACAAGCGGCTTCCACCACTGAAGCTTCCGACAAAGATGTCGAAACCATCGTGGTCGTCGGTATCCGTCGCGGTATTGAAAATTCCATCAACGCCAAGAAAACTTTGGGCGTCATCGCCGAAGTCGTCTCGGCTGAAGACATTGGCAAGCTGCCAGACGTCTCCATCGCAGAATCCTTGGCACGTTTGCCAGGTGTGGCTGCGCAACGGATCGATGGTCGCGCTTCGCAATTGTCGGTTCGCGGCCTTGGCCCCGACTACACCACCACCCTGTTGAACGGCCGCGAGCAAGTCTCGGTTGGCGACAACCGCGGTGTTGAATTCGACCAATATCCATCGGAATTGTTGGGCGGTGCAGCCGTCTACAAAACCCCAACCGCAACCCTGTTGGCACAAGGTGTCGCTGGTACGGTTGACCTGCAAACCATTCGCCCGCTGAAATTCGGCCGTCGCCAATTCGCAGTTGGTGCGCGCTATGAGCAAAATGACGCTGGCGCGTTGAACGCCGGCACTTCAGAGTCCGGCAACCGCGTCTCGCTCGCCTATATCGACCAATTCATGGACGGTAAGCTAGGTGTTGCTTTGGGCTATGCGCATATGGAATCGCCCTATCAGTCCAACCGTTATGAAGCTTGGGGCTATCCAACCAATGGCGCAAACTTCATCATTGGCGGTGTGAAGCCTTATGCTTTGTCGGGTAACATTACCCGCGATGGCTATATGGGCGTGATCGAGTTCCAGCCATCTGAAGCCTTGACCCTGTCTTTTGACGGCTATTACTCAAAGTTCAATGATGAGCAAATCTTGCGCGGCATCGAACTGCCATTGTGGTGGTCGGGTGCACAATTGCAGCCAGGCGCAGTCATCACCAACGGCATCACCACCTCCGGCCAGTTCAACGGCGTGAAGGGCATCATCCGCAACGACATTCGCGCGCGTGAAGCCGAACTGGCTGCTTTGGCTGGTAAGGTTGAGTGGCAGATGAGCCCGAAAGACTCGGTCGTATTTGATCTCAGCTGGTCGAAAGGTGATCGCACCGACACCGACATCGAATCCTACTCCGGTACAGGTCGTGGTTCGGCTGGTGCAACCGACAACCTCGCCTTTGCAACCGCAGAAGCAGGCCGCTTGGTATTCAAACCAACCCTCAACTATGGCGACTACAACACCATCAGCCTGACCGATCCAGGTGGCTGGGGCCAAGCTGGCTATTACAAGGCACCAGGTACGGTTGATGAACTCAACACACTGAAAATTGCAGCCAAGCACGAGTTTGGTGGCGATAAGGCTATCAAGTCGGTTGACTATGGCGTTGGCTATTCCGACCGCAGCAAGCAAAAAACAGTGAATGAGTGGTTCCTGGATTTGGCAGGCGGTGCAAACAGCGTCGCTATCCCGACTGCGTCTCGTGTTGGTCAGACCAATTTGTCGTGGTTGGGTCTGGGCAATGTCGTCAGCTATGACCCACGTGGGTTCTTGGGCAGCATCTACTCGCTTCGTCCAAACACCGCCGCAGACGTCGCGATCAAGAGCTGGTTGGTTGAAGAAACCATTCTAACAGCTTTTGCGAAGTTCAATCTCGATACCGAAATTGGCGGCTTGCCAGTGACTGGTGATATCGGCGTCCAGGTCGTCAACACCGAACAGAGTTCAACCGCTCGCGGCCGCAGCAACGCATCCTCTACCTTGGTTACCAAGACCGAAGGCACTGACTATACGGAAGTGCTGCCTAGCCTGAATCTGGCCTTTGCCTTGGAAAATGATGCGAAAGTCCGTGTCGCTTTGGCCCGGACCCTGTCTCGTCCACGTATGGACCAGATGAATGCGGCATTCAGCTACAGCTATGATAGCTCGATCGTGCCAACCCGCGGTACACGTTGGTTCCAAAACTCGGGTAACCCATTGTTGGAACCAATCTTGGCTCAAGCTTTGGACATCAGCTATGAAAAGTACTTTGGCCGCCGCGCCTACTTTGCGTTAGCCGGATTCTACAAGAACCTTGAATCCTGGATTGTCGATAGCGTCGAGCGTCCATTCAACGCAACCGGCCTGGTTGCTCCAACCGGTGCGCCTGCAAGCCCAACCAACATTGGTATCGCAAGCTCGCCCGGCAATGTGAAGGGTGGTTTCATCCGCGGTTTAGAATTCACCGCTTCGTTCCCGTTCGACCAATTCGTACCCGCTCTTGAGGGCTTTGGTGCCAACTTCAGCGCGACCTACAATGACAGTAGCGTCAAGCCGATTGCTGGTCAGCCTGCAACCAAGGTTCCTGGCCTGTCCGAAAAGATCTTCAACTCTTCGGTCTATTATGAACGCTATGGCTTCCAGGCCCGCTTGAGCAACCGCTATCGCTCAGAATTCTTGGGCTCAGTTGTTGCTTTTGGTGCCGGTCTTGAGACCCGTGAAATCAAGGCTGAATCGGTGCTGGACGGCCAGCTTGGTTATACCTTCCAATCAGGTCCTCTGAACAATATGTCGGTTCTGTTCCAAGTGAATAACATCACCGACGAGCCATTCACAACTTTGGTTGACGGCGATTCACGTCGCGTGAAGGACTACCAGGAATATGGTCGCACATTCTTGGTCGGTGTGAACTACAAGTTCTGATCTTGAGAGATCGGTAGCCCCATAACCCCCGTCGGCTTGGCCTGGCGGGGGTTTTCTATGTTGTGATTTGCCCCTGCCCGCGGCCTATGTCAGGCACGTGTTGGTATGGCGAGGAGAACTAGGTTGGAACCTCAGGCTGTTGAGCAAATTGTGATTGTGGGCGGCGGTACCTCTGGCTGGATGACGGCCAGTGCGCTGTCAAAGGTGCTCGGCCCGCGCGTGAACATCCGCCTGATTGAAAGCGAAGAGATTGGCACCGTTGGTGTGGGCGAGGCCACCATCCCCCAGATCAATATCTTCAATTCGATCCTTGGCATTGATGAAAATGATTTCATCGCCAAGACGAATGGCACGTTCAAACTGGGCATTGAGTTCGTCAATTGGTACCGTCAGGGTGAGCGCTATATGCATGCCTTTGGCGGCATTGGGCGTAACCTCGGTTTTAATATTGGATGCGGCAGAACCTAGCTGGCAAAGAGACTTCGCTGTGGGACTATTCGGCGGCAACCAAGGCTGCCTATGCCAACCGATTTGATCGGCTGGAGCGTTTAGGGGGCTCCCCCCTGCCCGGCCCGACCTGGGCCTTTCAATTTGATGCCGGCCTCTATGCCCGCTATTTGCGTGACTATTCCGAATATCATTGTGTCAAACGTACGGAGGGCAAAGTCCGTTCGGTTGAGCTGGATAGCCTTTCGGGTTTCATTCAATCGGTAACGCTAGAAAGCGGTGAAGTCGTAACTGGTGATCTCTTCATCGATTGCTCTGGCTTTCGCGGGCTCTTGATCGAAGGCGCGCTGCAAACTGGCTATGAGGATTGGTCGAATTTCCTCCCCTGTGACCGTGCCCTCGCGGTGCCCTGTGAGTCTGTTTCGCCATTGACGCCTTACACACGTGCAACTGCCCGCCACGCTGGCTGGCAATGGCGGATTCCTTTGCAACACCGGATTGGGAATGGCCATGTCTATTGCAGTGCCTACACCAGCGATGAGGAAGCTGAGCGCATCTTAATGTCCAATCTCGACGGCAAGCCACTGGCCGATCCAAGGCCGCTGAAGTTTGTCACCGGCCGACGCAAGAAGCTTTGGAATAAGAATTGTATCGCCGTTGGCCTTGCGAGCGGCTTTATGGAGCCGTTGGAATCAACCTCGATCCATCTGATCCAATCAGCTGTCAGCCGCCTGATCAATCTCTTCCCGACCAAGGCCTGTGATACGGTCTTGAGCGATGAATATAATCACCAAGCGATTGAGGAATATGCGCTGATCCGGGACTTCTTGATCTTGCATTATCACGCCAATGCGCGCACCGACTCCCCCTTCTGGCTCCATTGCCAAACCATGCCGATCCCAGACAGTCTGAGCCACAAAATCGAGCTTTTCCGCAAAACCGGGCGGATTGAGCGGCGCGCCAATGATTTGTTTGCTGAACCCAGCTGGCTGCAAGTCCTATTAGGCCAAGGTATTCGCCCTGAAAGCTATCACGCCCTTGCGCGCGACCTAACCGACGAAGACCTTGACGGTTTCTTGGCCAATGTTTCGACCATCATCACCAAAGCGGTTGAGCATATGCCCAGCCATGAAGACTTCATCGCGCGCAATTGCCGGGCACCGGCTGCCTAAGCCGACCATCTGTTTAACGTTTGATTTTAGCCCAAGAAGGATCACTCGCATGTCTGGCCAGTCTCTCAAGAAAAGTCTCTGGATCGGTCTGGGCAGCCTCATGGCATGTTTCGGTGCGCCCGCATTCAGCCAAGAAGCACAAAAGCCTAGCCTGCGGGCCGAACTTGCCGGACCATCCGCCATTTGGTTGCACCTCGAAGGGGCAGAGCGCAGCTTTAATCCCGCCGATTGGCGCTTGCTGGACCACGCCAATCAGGAAGTGGCCATCGCTTCGATTTTACCGAACGATCTTAAGACTTCTCTTCTTGTTCCGGCCCAGCCGATTGATATCCGCGCATCTTATCGTCTGGAGTTGAAGTCTAAAGGCATCAGCGCCCGTGTGCGGCCAGATGCGTGGTTCCGCACGCTTTTTTCGCCCAAGCCCTTAGGGGCCAATATTGCCGCAGACGGCCAATCCACACATTTTGCCGTCTTCTCGCCGCGTGCGGAAAAGGTCCGGCTCTATCTTTATGATCAGGCTGATGGCAAGCCCGAAGCGGCCAAACGCGTTGTCGATATGGTGCGTGATGAGTCCGGGCTTTGGGAGGCGAAGCTTGAAGGCAATCTGGCGGGCATTTTTTATGACTTCACCGTGCATGGAAAACCAGGGCCCGGTCGGTATTTTTATGAAACCAACCCGGTCCATATCTCTGATCCCTATGCACGCGCCAATGCGGAGTCTTATGGGAAAAGTCGGGTTATGCCGAAAACCACACCTGCGACGCCCCTCGCCAAAGGTCGTCCAAAAATGGAAGATGTGGTGGCCTATGAGGTCCATATTGAGGACTTTACCAGGCAACTGCCAGTTGCCGACGATCTGAAAGGCACCATCCCAGCCTTTACAATTCCGGGCCTACGCAGCAAGACTGGCCAGAAAATCGGCTTTGATCATATTGTCGATTTGGGCGTGAATGTCGTCCACTTACTGCCGATGCAAGAGTTCCTGCATTATCCAAAGCCCGAGTGGCAAACTGCTTTTGGCAATGATCCCGAGATGAAGCGTCTTGGTGTCGCCGACCTCAGCTATGAGTGGGGCTATCGGACAACCCATGCCTTTGCGATTGAAAATACCTATCGGAAAAAGGGCACAGAATTTGGGGCGGAGCGTGAGCAATTCCGCGATCTGGTTCAAGCCTTCCATGATCGTGGCATTGCCGTCATCATTGACATCGTTCCAAACCACACGGGCGAAAATATGGATGGCCGCAACATGCTGTTCAATTTCAATGTTTTGGACCGTGACTATTATTACCGCACCAGTGATTCAGGTCAGCATATTGGCGTCTTTGGCAATGAGGTGAAGACCGAAGATCGTCCGATGACCCAGCGCTGGATCATCGATCAGGCCAAGTCCTTGATTGACGAGTTTGGCATTGACGGGTTCCGCATCGACTTGGCAGGTCAGATCGACGAGCAGACCCTCATCGCGCTTCGTAAGGCCGTCGGCGATGATGTCATCATTTATGGCGAACCCTGGATCGATGTTTCTGACCCAATCGTGCGGGCTAATCCCGATTGGGACTGGTATAAGGAAGACGCGCCGATCACCTTCTTCCAAGATGATACACGCAATGCCTTGGTCGGCTCCCCCTTCCGCTTGCAGGATAAGGCGACAGATCGGGGCTATGCCGGTGGCAATGCCAGCCAACGCAGCCAAGCCATGTTGGCGATCGCCAATGGGTGGAAAGAAGAAGCCCAATCGACCAATCGCGGCATCAATTATGCCGACATCCATGACAATTGGACTTTGGCCGACCGCTTTGCTGTCAAGGATTGGAACGGCCTAGAGGGTGTTGAAGAAGGCCCATACCGTGTAGCAGCGGGTCTCCTCTTGACCAGCCTTGGACCCATTGTTCTTCATGGCGGGTCTGAAATGCTGCGCTCGAAGGGCATGGTAGGGACCGAGGAAATCATCCGCCAGACTGCGACGGGTCCGATCTACTTCAAAGGCCGCCAAGACACCTATAATGTCCGCACACCGAACGAATTTGTCTGGTCAGACCTAGACCGCTCCGAGAAGAATGGTGCACCAAATGATTTTGTAGCCATGAACCAATGGTGGCGGGGTCTTATTGCTTTCCGCAATAGTGACGTCGGCCGCGTGTTCCGCACCTCCAAAGCACCTGCGCCTGACTATATTGAATGGATCACGCCAGAAGACCAAAACCTCTTGGGTTATGTGGTGGATCAGAAAATTCTGGTCTTGACCAATATTGGGGCCAAGCCTGCCACCTTCTCGTCGGTGCAATTGCCTGCCGGGCGCTGGCAGAAAATCGCTGACGGCCAAAAAATAGACCATATCAAAGGCGTGCGCGGCAAGGATGCTAAACTTATCGGCGGCCAAAGCCTTACCCTCGACAGCCCCGCTCAAACCCTCCAAATCTGGGTGCGCCAGACAGACTAAAGGATGAAACCATGGATCGTCGAACACTGATTGCTGCCACAGGTGGACTTATGGTCTCTGCCCTCATCGCGAATACATCCGACGCCAGCGGGGCCATGATCATCAGATACGAAGCGATGCCGAGCCGCTTTACTGGCGCGCGCAATGTAAGCGTCTGGCTGCCAGCAGATTATGGCAAGTCCAATCGCCGCTATCCCGTTCTCTACATGCATGATGGCCAGAATGTTTTTGGCGCAAGCAGCGCTTTTGGTGGGCAGTCCTGGCGTGTTGATCTGGCGATGGAAGCACGTCAACGCGCAGTTTCAGGTAGCGATGCGATTGTGGTTGGAATCTGGAACACCTCCACCCGCCGCCAAGACTTCTCCCCGGCAGGCGTTGAAGCCGCCATGAACGACAAGCTTCGTGCACGGACGGCTGCGGAGCATGAAGGGCCCGCCCTTAGCGATGGCTATTTGCGCTTCTTGGTGGAAGAATTAAAACCGATGATTGATCGCGATTACCGCACCAAACCGGGCAAAGCCTCCACCTTCATCATGGGCTCGAGCATGGGCGGGCTAATTTCGCTTTACGGCCTTTGTGAATATCCAAAGGTATTTGGTGGCGCAGGCTGTCTGTCGACCCACTGGACCCTGTTGAGTGCCGCAGAAAGCTATAGCAAGCCAGACCTTGAAACCCCGGCCATGATCCAAGCCTTTGCTACTTACCTCAAACGTAAATTGCCAAAAGCGGGCCACAACAAAGTCTGGATGGATCATGGCACGATCAATTTGGATAGCTTCTACCAGCCCTATCAGCTGGCCATGGACCAAGTCTTTAGGAATCTGGGATGGCAGCAGGGCAAGGACTTTGAAAGCCGGGTTTATGAGGGCGCGGACCACAATGAAGCCTCATGGCGGGCCCGGCTGCAGGACCCACTCAGCTTCCTGATGGGCTAGGTGCTCTGGCTTAACAGCATCTTTTGCTGCGACCCGAGTGTGCACGCCTTCCCAAGGCCGATAAATGCAATATGCTCTGCCTAATCATAATCAAAATAGGGGAGCGCAGCGCCAATGGATGTTGAGAAACTGATGTTTCGGACCGGCTTGATGTCGGATGAGCGTATACTTGTAACCGGCGGCGGCACCGGCCTCGGCAAAGAAATGGCCGAAGCCTTCCTCGCCCTTGGCGCGACCGTCTATATTCTGGGCCGCCGAGGCACCGTCCTTGAAGAGACGCGCGATGAGCTGGTGGGACGCCATGGCGGCAAAATCGTCGCTTTGCCCTGCGACATCCGCAACGCCGAAGCCATCCGCGAAACCATTGATCTGATCTGGGCCGATGGCGGCGCGCTAACCGGCCTCGTCAACAACGCAGCGGGAAACTTCATCTCCAAGACAGAAGATCTCTCGCCACGCGCCTTTGATGCCATCGCCAATATCGTCTTCCGTGGCACGTTTTATATGACACTCGACATTGGTAAGCGTTGGATTGCCGAAGGCAAGAAGGGCAATGTCATCAATATTTTGACCACTTGGGTATGGAATGGCTCTGCCTTCACCGTCCCGTCGGCTATGTCGAAGTCCGGTGTTCGCGCTATGGCAGAATCCCTCGCCGTAGAATGGGGCCGCTATGGCATCCGCTTCAACAATATCGCCCCCGGCCCCTTCCCGACCAAGGGCATGACCGACCGCCTGTCGCCTGGTGCCAGCATGGAAAGTGCCGAGCGTTCAGCAAACCCCATGGGCCGGGTGGGTGAAATGACCGAGCTTGCCAATCTCGCCGTGTTCTTGATGGCCAAGGGCGCACATTATGTGAATGGACAGACGATTGCGATTGATGGGGCAGCCTATCAGGCCACGGGTGGCAATTTCTCGGGCCTTCGGGCTTGGGACGACGCCCAGTGGGAAGCGGTTCGATCCATGATCAAGGCCAGTAATGATAAGGATAAGGCTGCACGCACGGTATGAGCCCCATTCCCCTTATTCTCGACTGCGACCCCGGCGTAGACGACGCGGTCGCTTTGGCGCTCGCCTTTGGTGCGCGCGACCAACTCCATCTGTTGGGCATGACAACCACGGCAGGGAATGTGGCCTTGGCCAAAACGACACGCAATGCCTGCCTGATCCGACAGATAGCGGGTCGTGAAGATGTGCCCGTCCATGCTGGCTTGGCGAAGCCTCTTGTCCGCCAGCCGATCTTGGCCGATGACTTTCATGGGCCGGAGGGCCTGGGTCACTATCCGGGCACTGAGCCCCTTCTCGGCGCAGCATCAAGCGATGCGGTTAACTTTCTTATACAGACGATTAATTCAGCGCCAGCCAACACCATTAGCCTCGCGATAACCGGGCCGATGACGAATATCGCGGCTTTGATGCAAGCAGCCCCTGATACGGCACGCCGCCTACAGCAAATAGTCCTTATGGGCGGCGCGAGGCGCGAAGGCGGCAACATCACAGCGTCGGCCGAATATAATGTTTATGCAGACCCAGAGGCCGCCGACATTGTTTTCAAGAGCGGATGCAATCTTATCGTCTTTGGCCTCGATGCGACCCACCAAGTGCGTGGCACACGGGATTGGGTAGAAGCAATCACGGCTTTGGGTACGCCCATCGCGAAACTGGCAGCAGAGATGCTGGCTTTCTCCAACGCTCTGCCAGCCAATCTCATGGATACGGCTGAGCCCGATCAACCGGCCACAGGCGCGCCGCTGCATGATCCGTGCGTGATTGCTTATCTGTTGGCACCAGAAGCCTTTCAGCTGCGGCCTTGTCGGATTGAAGTTGAAACCAAAAGCCAATTGACTCGCGGCCATACGGCAGTGGAATTCCGCGAAACGGTTGCAGGGGCGTTTAATGCAAGCTGGGTTTCAAAAGCCGATGCCGAGGCAGTCCTGTCCTTGCTGTTGAGGTATTTGGGATGAAAAGCCCGCCCCGCATTCGCGTCATCGGCTCCATCAATCTCGATATTGTCGCGCGCGTCCATGCGTTGCCCAGACCCGGCGAGACGGTCAGCGGCGGCGTCTTGGCACATTATCCGGGCGGGAAAGGTGCAAACCAAGCACTAGCTGCGCGTAAACTGGGGGCGGAGGTTTCTATGTTTGGCTGCGTTGGCGAGGATGGGGCGAGCGAGGAGGCTTTGGCGCTCCTCAAGTCAAATCAGGTCAATCTGCAAGGCGTGACCATCTTGAACGACGTGGCGACTGGGGTCGCACTTATTGCGGTAGACGCCAAAGGCGAAAATCAAATCGTTGTGGCACCGGGTGCCAATAACTGTGTTTCGGCGAGTACTCTGGCAGATATGACTGGCGATTATGATGCGACATTGTGCCAGCTAGAGCTACCCATTGAGACCATCGCCTATCTTGCCGACACGGTCACAGGTCTTTTGTGCATCAATCTCGCGCCAGCCCAAGCCCTCCCTCAAAGGGTATTAGACCGGGCAGACATACTGGTTGTGAACGAAACAGAGGCCGCCTTCTATGGCGATCAACTCAATAGCTCAAAAGCCTTGATCATCCAGACCTTGGGGGCGGCAGGGGCTGTGGCGTTCCAAGGGGGCAAAGAGATTGCGCGCAGTGCCTCGCCTGCCGTTGTGCCTGTGGATACGACTGGTGCTGGCGATACCTTTGTGGGGGCCTTTATGGTCGCCTTCCTATCCGAAAGCTCGGTTGCCAAAGCCTTGGCCTATGCCTGTGCTGCGGGCGCGGCAGCTACCTTAACAGCCGGCGCGCAAACCTCCATGCCGAGCCGAAATCAGGTCGAAGCATTGCTTGGCGCAACTGCCTAAGGCCCGCGCCTTGGCCTTCAAACCAAGGTCCAAGTCGCCCAAAATTGCGTATTATCCATCATGACACAAACAGGCTTTCAAAACATCATCATCGTCGGTGCCAGCGGTGCCATTGGCGCCGCCTTAGTCCGTACACTGCTGACAGCCCCCAGCACAAACCGGCTATTTGCGCTTAGTCGCAAGGCGATCGAGAATGCCGATCCCCGCGTGACGAGTATCGCGATTGATCTTGAAGATGAGGAAAGCTTGAGACAAGCGGCAGCCGCCTGCCAGCTTGAGGGCGGCATAGATCTGATCATCAACGCGATTGGCATCCTGCATGAGGGCGAGCACATTCGCCCGGAAAAGGGCTTGAGAGAGCTTGCCCCTGAAACCATGGCCCGCTTGTTCCACATCAATACGATTGGGCCAGTACTGGTATTGAAGCACTTTTCGCCTTTGCTGGCGCGTGACCGTCGTGCCATCACGGCTTCACTCTCAGCCCGCGTGGGTTCAATCAGCGATAATAAGACTGGGGGTTGGTACAGCTATCGTGCGACTAAGGCCGCGCTCAACCAATTGATCCGCACCGCTTCAATAGAACTGGCCGCCCGCCGCCCGCAGGTGATTTGCGTCGGTCTTCACCCTGGCACCGTGCGCAGCGCCATGTCGGAGCCCTTCTTGCAGCGCTATACCAAGAATGAGATTTTTGAGCCGGATACTGCGGCGGCAGCCCTGTTATCGGTATTGGCTGAACTAACCCCCGCACAGACAGGTAGAGTTTTTGCTTGGGACGGTCAGGAAATTCAGCCCTAAACTCGCAGGCATCAGCAAATGCCGCTTTGGTTCTTAGAGCACTTCCTATAGGCTTTCGTCCGACAACGAGGAGGATGGGATGACGCATCGAACAATCACCGGCAAAATTGCCTACACCTCAAAGAAGCCGCACATGATGGATCAAGCGCGCGGCGAAGAGGATTTCCGTTTCACCCATCATCGCGATGGCCAAACCACCCTTCGCGCCCATTGCTTTATCGCCGAACCCGACCCCAGCGTGATGCGCGACATCATCTATTCCATTGACGCCAATCGTCGCCCTATGGATTGCCATGTCCGACTGACTGTTGGTGATAAATTCATGGGCTCGGGTTGGTTCCGTTTTGGTGACACCTTTATTGAGTGCGAAAGCTATGGGCCAACCATTGGCCGGGTATCGCAGCGGGTGGAACTAACTGCTCCCATTGATGGCTTTGGCACCCACCCCATTGTGGCAGACGGCTTTTTTCTAAGCTTGCATGATTGGGAAGCCAAAAAGCGGCATACGTTTAACATGTATCTGCCCTCCCCCGATCATCGTGGCGCAACCCCGCCCTTCTTGGCACCGGTACGGATCGACGGACTTTATCTGGGTACGGAAGAAATCACGGTCAAAGCCGGAACCTTCCAAACCCGCCACTTCCAATTCCTCGATGATGGGTCGAGCGGCATGAGCAGTGAGCACCCAATTTATGACGTCTGGATCACCGACGACAGCGACGCCATCTTTGTTCAAGGCGGCGTGGGCGGCTACATGCAGACTTGGTACGAGTTGGTAGAACTGAAGCGCTAACTGACCTTGAAGGGTGTTAGCGTCGTGATGATGGTCAGGCTTTGATCTACCAACTCAAAAACGCCCAATTCAGAAGGGTCTGAAGCGGTGAAGGATACACCGCGCGCCGTCACAGGCTCTAAGCAGAAAAAGCCCGCTTGCGGGGGGGTATACAGCTGTAAACGCGTACAAGGGAACGGGGTATCACCCACCAAAATCGAAGCCCCAACCTCAACGCCATGCTCAGCCCATTTAATCCGTGCACGGCCATTCCAGCCCTCAAAGCAATGATCAAGATCAAGGCTCGTAGCCGCCGCCCCTTCTGCTAAAAGATCGACGACCGGTGGACGGGCCAAATGACTGGGAAGCGCTTCACCAGTGATCTCCCAAAGCTGGGCCGCGTCTAATTGAACCTCAGCGCCATGGGATAAGAAATACGGGTGGGGCCCCAAAGAGGATGGGAAGGGCCGGGCGTCACGGCTTTTAACCGATAAGTGGACCTCGACATGGGCCTCAAATAGATGAAAGCGCTGACGGCTTTCAAATGCCCAAGGCCAATTGGTGTCTCCCGCATGTTCCAAGCCAATCTCGATAGACGTTTCATCTTTGGAGACAAGCGACCACGGCGTGCGCCAACCAATGCCATGCAGGGGGTGCGCGCCGCCTGCCATATTGGGCGGAATATGGGTTGAGACATCGCCCCAACGAAACACCCCATCCACAATCCGGCTAGCATAGGGTGTCATCGGAAAGGACGACAGGCCCAATGGATCGCGCGCCGCCACAGCGCCAGCCAAAGCAGGCCGCAGGACGGGATTACCCTGCCAATCTAGCCGCGCAATCCCGCCCCCCGCCAATGGCGCAATGGTCAAATCAAAGCCGTAGGCGGAGAGTTCGAGAAGCTCGATTGCCATAAAAGCCCCTTAAGTCGCCCGCGCAATCCGCATAAGGTTGGTGCCACCTTTGGTGCCAAACGGAAGGCCAGCCACGATCACAATGCGGTCGCCTGATTTAGCGGTGCCAACCTTCGACGACATAGCCGAAGCAACGGTCGCCATATCTTCCACGTCCTTGGGATCTTTAGTAACACGCGACTCAAGGCCCCAGACCAAGGCGAGCTTGCGAGCTGTGCGGATACTGGGGGTCAGCACGAGAACAGGCTGCAGCGGCCGCTCGCGTGCGACACGCAGCGCTGTCGTGCCGGTTGCGGTGAAGGCGACCAGACAGGCAGCCTTTGACGCGTTGGCAGCCGTACGGGCTGCTGCTGACACGGCATCGGGTACCGCGCTTTCAGGATTGGCGTGCTCGGCGTCCATTAGACCCGGCCATCGTGGATCAGCCTCCACCCGCTCCGCGATCCGGCTCATAACCGCAACTGCTTCCATCGGGAACTGACCAGCAGCTGTTTCGGCCGACAACATCAAGGCGTCTGTGCCTTCATAAACGGCGTTGGCCACATCGCTGGCTTCCGCGCGGGTCGGCGCTGCGGCAGAAATCATGCTTTCGAGCATTTGGGTTGCAACAATCGTTGGCACACCACGTTCGCGTGCCATGCGCAAAATCAGCTTTTGAGCAACCGGCACATCTTCTGGGGCCAATTCCACGCCCAAATCACCACGCGCGACCATCACGCCGTCGCAATAGTCCAAAATCTCGGCCAAGCTCTCAAGTGCGGCTGGCTTTTCAATCTTGGCCAAGCAAGCCGCCTTGCCATTCACCAACTTGCGCAGCTCTGCCATATCAGCCGGGCGCTGCACAAAGGACAGTGCAACCCAGTCGACGCCCAGGCTGAGCGCGAACATCAGGTCCTTGCGGTCTTTATCAGTCATGGCCGAAATCGGCAGCACGGCTGTTGGCACGTTCACGCCTTTACGGTCCGAGACCGCGCCAGGCTGAATCACCTCCGTATGCGCCCAATCCGGCCCATGCTCCAGCACGCGCAACCGCACACGACCATCGTCAATCAATAGGTCATCACCAGTTTTGAGAGCCGCAAAAATCTCAGGATGTGGCATGCAAGCGCGATTGATGTCGCCCGGCGTCGGGTCGCGGTCTAGGCGAAAGTTTGCACCTTTCACCAATTGCACCTTGCCTTCGGCGAATATCCCGAGGCGGAGCTTCGGGCCTTGCAAGTCAGCCAGAACGCCAATCGGTCGGCCTGTCGCCTTCTCGGCCAAGCGAACACTATTATAGGCCTCTGCATGATCTTCATGACTGCCGTGGCTGAAATTCATGCGAAATACGTCAACTCCGGCTTGCGCCAAAGCGAGAGTCATTTCCGGTGAGCGGCTAGCAGGGCCAAGCGTCGCGACGATCCGTGTACGGCGATTACGGATCATGACTTTTTGAACCCGGCGGCGATGCGTGCATTAGCTTCAATGGTGGCAAAGTCCCCTGCACTAATCATCTCGGGCGTCGCGATCCAAGTTCCACCAACTGCGATGACATTGGGCAAGGACAAATAACTTTCGATCTTATCTGGCGTTACTCCGCCTGTTGGGCAGAAGCGCGCGTCAGGCAAAGGCCCGGCAAAACTCTTCAGAGCCGCCGCGCCGCCAGATTGCTCGGCCGGGAAGAATTTTAAAACGCCAAAGCCTTCTTCAAGGCGGCTCATGATTTCGGTTGCCGTGGCGACGCCCACCATCACATTGGCATCGGCCTTTAGAAGTGCGGCGCGCAAGCCCGGACTTGATCCCGGTGTCACGATAAAGTCCGCGCCGACTTTAAAGCAGGCCTCCACATCGCCCTCACTCAGGACCGTCCCCGCACCAATCAACAAGTCCGGGGCTGCCGCTTTCATTAAGGCAATGGCTTCAAGCGCAACTGGGGTCCGCAGCGTGACTTCGAGGTTTTTCAGGCCACCCGCCTGCAGGGCCAGTGCGAGACCTTCGGCTTTGTCGAGGTCGGCAATCGTCAAGACCGGAATAAGTGGGGCGGCTCTCAATTGGGATGCAAAGCTGGTCATCGACCTCTCCTAGGCGAAAAATTACAAGGGGTGCTTGGGGGCAAAGAATGCAGCACCTTCTAAAGCCGCAAAAGCGTTGCGGGCTCTTCGAACGGGAATCCCGTCCAGATAGCCGCTGATAGGGCCGCGCTCTAACATGCGGGCAACAAATTCAGATGTGCGCATAAAGGGTGCCAAGGCTTCAGAAACCCCACCGGCAATGACACAGCCACCCCGCGCGCCAGTTGCCAGAATTGCGTTTCCGGCAAAGGTGGCTAAGGACTGGATCATCACTTCAACCGCTTCGACCGCTGACGGATCATCACCTGCAATGGCAGCGGGGCCAATCTCGTCGCCGCCCTTCAAGCGGGCAACCCGCCCTTCCAGCTTAGCGATCGCCTTATAAAGACGGTCGAGACCTAAGCCAGAGACGAGGTTTTCATAGCTGATATAGGGCAAGTCCTCGGCGACGACTTCCAAAATCTGCCGCTCACGCTGCGAGCATGGGGCATAGGCCTGATGGCCGCCTTCGGTCGAAATGACAGTCCAATCCCGGCCATCGGGGACCAAGAGCGCCATACCAAGGCCGGTGCCCGGCCCCAAAACCACGATAGGGGCACCGGGTTGCGCCTCACCCTCGATCAGAACTTCAAATGCGTCTTCATTGTTGGAAGGCACGGCGCGCGCTTGGGCCGCAAAGTCATTGACCAAGGTCACATTCTGGAAGCCAAAGCGGGCTTTGGTTGCCGAAGCCGAAACCACCCAAGAGGAATTGGTAAAATGAACCTCGTCGGCACCAGTTGGCCCGGCCAGCGCGAACACCGCCGAGGATGGCAAGGTGCGGCCCTCTGCCTGCCAAGCCTCAATCGCATCTTCCAAGCTTGGGAAGGACAGAACAGGCATGCGCTCCACATGGGAGAGCTCAACTTGTTGATTGGAATCAATGTGGGCAATGGCGAGGCGCACATTGGTGCCGCCGACATCGCCTACGAGAATGGCTTGTGAACTCATGCGTCTGCCTCGGCTGCTTGAGGTGCTTGGTCGTGCGTTGGATCCACGATGGCCTCGTCTGGGTCCATATCGCCAAAGGGCATGGCACCCTGCTCAGCATGGCTGACCAGAGCACGGAACATGGAGAACATCTCCCGCCCAAAGCCACGGGTGACGCCGTCAACAACACTGGAATCGACCTCGCGGGCCTGCCAAATCTCTTCCGGCACCAGCGCATTTAAGGTCCCAGCCTCGGCATCGACGCGGACCAAATCGCCATCGCGAATCTTTCCGATCATGCCGCCAGACTTCGATTCAGGGCTCACATGAATGGCTGCCAAGACTTTGCCCGATGCACCCGACATGCGGCCATCGGTTACCAAGGCAACCCTGAAACCCCGGTCTTGCAAGACGCCCAGTGGCGGGGTTAGCTTATGAAGTTCGGGCATGCCGGTTGCGGCAGGACCTTGACCGCGCACGACCACCACGACATCGCGGTCCAACTCGCCCGCCTTAAAGGCCACATGCAGACTAGCCTGATCTTTAAAGACGCGGGCGGGGGCTTCTACGATCCGTTGCTCCAGTTTAACAGCCGAAACCTTCACGCAGGCGCGGCCTAAATTGCCCTGCAAGACCCGAAGCCCGCCATCTTTTGAGAATGGCTCTGCCACGGGTGCCAAGACCGATGTATCGCCGCTGGTGGCTGGGGCCTCCCGCCATTCAAGGCCCGCGTCGGTCAAGAAAGGTTCTTGAGTATAGGCTTCCAGACCTTGGCCCGCGACTGTCAAAACGTCGCCATGCAAGAGGCCCGCGTCTAACAATTCGCGGATCAAAAAGCCCATGCCACCGGCGGCATGGAAATGGTTCACGTCGGCAATGCCATTTGGATAGACCCGGCACAGAAGTGGTGTCACCGACGAGAGATCATTGAAATCATCCCAATCCACGATCAGGCCTGCCGCTTGGGCTATGGCCGGGATATGGATCATTTGATTGGTTGATCCGCCAGTCGCACATAGGCCAACAATGGCATTCACAACGCTGCGCGCATCAACCACGTAGCCGATGGGGATGTAGCTATCGCCCAATTGCGTGATCTGGCTCGCCCGCTTGGCGCAGGATTCAACCAAGGCCGTGCGCAAGGGCGTGTTCGGGTTGATGAAGGCAGTGCCTGGCATATGGAGGCCCATAATCTCCATCAGCATTTGGTTCGAGTTGGCCGTGCCATAGAAGGTGCAGGTACCAGCGCTGTGATAGCTTTGCGATTCTGCTTCCAACAGCGCATCGCGCCCCACCTTGCCCTCGGCAAACAATTGCCGGATGCGGGCCTTCTCAGGATTGGGCAGGCCGGATGGCATCGGCCCAGCAGGGCAGAATATTGAAGGCAGCCAGCCATGGCGGAGGGCACCAATCAGAAGCCCCGGAACAATCTTGTCGCATACGCCCAGATAGATTGCCGCATCAAACGTGTCGTGCGACAGCGCAATTGCCGCACTCATCGCGATGGTGTCGCGCGAGAAAAGCGACAGCTCCATCCCTTCAAAGCCTTGGGTGATGCCATCACACATGGCGGGCACCCCACCTGCAACTTGCGCGGTTGCTCCGGCTTTTCGCGCTGCTGCCTTGATGATGTCGGGATAGGCCGCCAGTGGCTGATGGGCCGACAGCATGTCATTATAGGCTGTGATGATGCCGATATTGGCCCAGCGGCTGTTCTTCAGCATCTCTTTGTCTTGAAGTGGGCAAGCGGCAAAACCGTGCGCCTGATTGGCGGCGGCAAGTCGTGCTCGGGCCGGATCAGGTGACCGGCGCGTTTCGATCATATCCAAGTAGCGCTGTCGACGGGCCTTGGATCGCGCCTCGATGCGGGCAGTCACAGTAGCAATAGTCGGATGAAGGGACTTAGGCATCGTCATCACTCTCAATCAATTGGCCCAAAGTGCGATGCACTTGGCCCCAGAAGCTTCAATAACCGCTTTTATCGGCGCGTTTGTGACAGGGGCCTCAAGCGCTTGTTGAAGGATTTGCTTTTTGTCAGCGCCAAACAGCAAGATCAGAATTTGCTGCGCTTCGCTGACAACCGGCAAAGTCACCGTCATGCGCTCTGGATAGGGCGCGGCAACCGGGGCGAGGCTGGCGTCTACACCCAAGACGGTCGCGGAACCTTGTGAATCTAAACAGGCAGCCAAATCAGGCGAGGCCGGAAACCATGACGCCGTATGGGCATCTGGCCCCATGCCTAAAACGATCACATCAAACGGGCGCAGGGCGCGGTACACGCCATCCAATTCAGCTTCAGCCAGTTTCGGGCTGGCATTAGGCAGCTTCATGCCGAAAACTGTGATCCCGGTCGCTGAAGCAAAAGCGCGTTCAATCATCGCCTGATTAGAACCCGCTTGATCCAGATCGACCCAACGATCATCAACCAACGCGATATCGACTTTTGACCAATCTAGATCTTTGGCGGCAAAGGCGCGGTAGGCGAGCTCTGGGCTGGAGCCGCCGGATAAAGCGATGCGTGCCCGCCGCCCGTCGGCATGAGCATCGCGGACGCCAGCTTCTAAAGCCGCAGCAAGGGCTTCTTCGGCTGCCGATCGGCTTGGGAAGCTCAAAAACGGAATAGTAGTTAGGGAAGTGGTCATATAAGGTCACGCCACTTGCGACCATCACGGTCCATCAACAATGCGGCCTGTAATGGCCCGTCGCTACCGGCTGCATAAGGATCGGGTTGCGTACCCGCACTTTCCCACGCCGCAATCACCTGATCGACCCACGCCCAAGCGGATTCCACTTCATCCTTACGCATAAAGAGCGAGAGATTGCCGCGCACGACGTCCATTAATAGGCGCTCATAGGCATCGGGATAGCGCAGCGTGAAAGCAGTCTCATAGGACAAATCTAGCGGCACGGATTTGACGCGCAGGCCGCCAGGGCCTGGCTCCTTAATCTGCAACCACATCTCCATGCCTTCATCCGGCTGCAGGCGCATCACGAGCTGGTTGGGCTCGCCCCCATTGCCAAACAGGCTGTGGGGCGGTGGGCGGAACGTCACGACAATCTCAGACCGACGCGAAGGCAGTCGCTTGCCAGTGCGCAGATAAAACGGCACGCCAGACCAGCGCCAATTGGAAATCTCGGCCTTGAGCGCGACATAGGTTTCCGTAGAGCTTGTGCGGTCTGGCCCCAAATCTTCCAAATAGCCCTTTACGGGCTCATTCTCGACAAGGCCAGCACGATATTGGCCGCGCACACTGTGGCTGGCGATATCTGCCGGGCCAATTGGGACGAGTGCTTGCAGCACCTTGATCTTCTCGGTTCGAATAGCATCGGCATCAACCGAATTAGGCGGCTCCATCGCCACCAAACACAGAAGCTGCAGCAAGTGGTTTTGCACCATGTCGCGCATCGCGCCCGACTTGTCATAATAGTCGCCACGGCTGCCGACGCCGATCGTCTCGGCCACTGTGATTTGCACATGATCAATCGACGCGCGCGACCACACAGGCTCAAACAACGCATTAGCAAAGCGCAGGACCAAGAGATTCTGCACCGTCTCTTTGCCGAGATAATGGTCAATCCGATAAACTCGATCTTCGGAGAAGACTTCTGCCACCGCGTCATTGATTGCCTTGGCAGACATCAGGTCCCTACCCAATGGCTTCTCAAGAACCACCCGAGACGCGGGCGATACCAGTCCGGCTGCACGTAATTGGGCACAAATGCCGCCAAAAACGGACGGTGGGGTCGATAAATAAAAGACGCGAACCTTATCTTCGCCGCCTGCTAACGATTGCACAAGATGATCCCAAGGACCATGCGCTTTCGTTGCGTCCAGCGCGACATAATCGATCAAAGCCAAGAAGGCTTGGAACTCGGCAGAAGATGGATCACCCTTGGCAAGATTGGCAAAGCCTTCGCTCACTGTCTTGCGGAATGCGTCCTTGGTCATCACTTGGCGAGCCACGCCAACGATGCGGCTGTCGCTTGGAATCTGCCCATCCTTGAAGCGATGAAAAAGCGAGGGAAACAGCTTCCGCAGCGCCAAATCCCCGGACGCACCGAAAACTACCAAATCAAAACTGGGGACGGGGACGAATTCAGCCATCAGAGCGCTCCATAGGAACAACAAGGTTAAAGGGATTTGTCGCGGAATACAGCGCCAAATCAGTGTTTTTATCTCAAGGACGTGCAGCAGCCCCTGATGTTTGGATACGCACAATGCCTGAACTCAATGGCGGCAAGTATATGTCGAGGCCAAGATCGGTCTCTTGAACCTTGATATCGCCAATCATCAATCGTGCTTCCGTCAGATCTTCGTTAGACAACGCGCCTTTAGCCAAGCGAATGGTTCGGTGCAGATCAGAAACATTCATCACAAACACAAATTTCTCCGCGCCCAGCGTCTTAAGATCCACATAGACATGCTGATCCGAATACAGATGCGTCCGCGCACCGGCATAGAGAGCCAGGCTGACCTTACGTAAGGCCAGTAACTTGGTCAGGTAGGCGCGTAGTGCAAGCGCTTTGGGCAGAACATCGGTGTTATTTGCATTGATGCCGGGGAGTTTGACTATATTTCGAGCAATATGGTCATCACATTTTTGGACCTCGCCGCAATTCTGGGTCAATCTCATCGAGAATCCGGCAACTTCTGCACCCACTTCCTCACCATAATAAGTGGTGATCGGACCAGACCAAGCCGCCATAAAGGTGAAGGCCAATCGGTGACGCGCCCAGTAGGACTCTGCGTTTGGTTCACCCTTCCCTGCCCGTTGGATCAAATCGCCAAAACGGACCAAATCATGATTGCCCAGCATTAAATTCATGATCGCGTGATCAGGATAGCTGGCATGAGCCCCCATGGCCCAGCTTTCCTGCAAAGTCGTGGCAGGCCTACCCTTCATGCCGTCCTCACCCGTCGCCAAGACTTGGACCAAAGCATACCGGGTAGGGAAATCAAAGGCACTGGGTAAGGCAGGCTCTTCATTGGTTCCCAAAGTCGCACGAATTCTGTCTGCCGTACCCCAAATCTCGCCGACGACATAACCAAGCTTGCCCTGATCCTTCGAAGACTGCGCGATGGATTTGACCAGCCTCGCCATCGGCCGATTGGGCACTTGATAGGCTTGATCCAAGCGCCAGCCATCAATGCCATAAACATCGATCCAATAGCGGGCGACTTCATCATAAAACGCCAACGACTTGGGATTGGCAAAATCAACCACCTCGCCGGGATAGGTCTCTGGGCTATTGAAATAATCGGCTGGCCGCTTCGATGCTGCGGGCGCGAGACCAGAGGGCGACGGCGTGACATTGCCCTTGTGGTGACCAAAGACGCCGTCGAAAATGATTTTCAAATCACGCTTTTGGGCTGCCGCGATTAGGTCGCGTACGTCCTGCGCGGTGCCATATTGGGGATCAACTTTAAAATAATCGCGCGGATAATAGCCGGTACCGTCAAGGCGGGGATTCACCACTTTCTCGCCGGAATGACGGTATTGTGGGTTGCCGGCCACGCTATCAAAAATGGGCGTGAGCCAGACGGCATTAAAGCCCATGGCCTTGATGGTATCCAAGGCTTGGATCACGCCTTTGATATCGCCCGTATGGGGGCCAGGCCCATAGCCGCCAATCGGATTGTGATCTGGCGTGCCATCGACGAAGGTGCCGACCATGACCTGATAGAGGCGGAGTTCACAAAACGGGCTACCATTCCGATTGCACGGCAAACGCGCTTCCATCTCCCCCTTAGGCTTAGAAATCACGATTGGCTCAGGCGCCGGCCTTGCAGAGGCCAGAGGGGCAAAGCCCAAAGCCAGACCCGCTAGCACGACAGGACTGAGACGCAGCAACCAGCCGATCCAAGCACGACACTCCATCCGATCAGCCTTTCACGCCACCTGCTGTCAGGCCCGACACGAGGAACCTTTGTAACATCAAGAAGAGCAGCACCACGGGTAGAGAGACCAAGATAGACCCCGCAGCAAAGTAGCCCCATTGCGAGGAATATTCGCTGACAAAAAACCGCAAGCCGACCGGAGCCGTGTAAAGCGCCTCCTCATCCATGAAGGTTGCCGCGAGGATGAACTCGTTCCAGGCCGTCATAAAACTGAACAGGGCCGTCACCGCGACGGCAGGGCGGGCGAGTGGCAAGACGATCTGGAAGAAGATGCGCGACGGCGAACACCCATCCATGATCGCGCTTTCTTCTATCTCGATGGGGATGGAGTCGAAATAGCCCTTCAACATCCAAACACAAAACGGAATGGCGGTCACCGAATAGACAATCACCAGAGCCCAAATCGAGTTGTCGAGATCAAGCCAGTCCACGATGATCACATAGAGCGGGATCAACATCAAAGTGCCCGGAAACATTTGGGTGACGAGAAACAACGTCATGCCGAACTCGCGGCCTTTGAAGCGGAAGCGCGAGAAGGCATAGCCAGCAGAGCACGCTAAGGCGACGCCAAAGACGGTAGTCAATGCGGCGACTAAAAGACTGTTGAGCATCCATTTGAGGAAAGGCTGATCGCGCAAGACGCCGACAAAATTTTCCATGGACCATTGGGCCGGGACCGGAGTTGCCGCCCGCATACGGTCCCAAAAGCCGGGGTTTGCGGGCAAATCTGCCAGACCGATATTCTGGGTGCCAGAGAACGCCAATGCGAGCACCCAGAAAACCGGATAGAGCGCGAACAGCGTGATGATAATCAGAATGGGATGCAGCCAAAGGGGCGCGCGCTTTTGATCGGATGACGTCATTTGTTATTGGCCTCCGTGGCGGAAGTCGCGCGGATCTGGAACACCCCATAGATCAGCAAGATCAGGAAAATCACGACAGAATAGGCTGCAGCATAGCCGTAACGATATTCTTCAAACGCGATCCGATAAGCCCGGGTCACGAGGATTTCATTGGCCCCTGAGGGTTGGCCGGCGCTGACCAAATAAATCACATTGAACATGTTAAACGTCCAAACGACCGAGACAATAATTGCAGGCAAAAGGGCGGGTCGCAGGCTGGGTAAGGTAATCAGCCAGAATTGCTGCCAGGGCGAGGCCCCATCAATGCGGGCGGCCTCATACATATCCTCATCGACCGCCTGAAGGGCACCCAATGCGACCACCATCATGAAGGGGAAGGACAGCCACACATTGGTGGCAAGGCCTGTGACGAAGCTGGGCCCCACCGCATCAAACCACTGCACTGGTTGACCGCCGAAGGCCTGAATGGCTTGGTTGATTGCGCCAAACTGCGGGTGGAACATCCCCTTCCACGTCAAGGCGGTGATATAGTTTGGAATGGCCCAAGGCAGGATCAAAAGCGTTCGATAAATCGCAACGCCGCGCAGCCCCTTGATATTGAGGAGCAGTGCCATCCCGAGGCCAATCGCCACCCCCAGAACAACGTTTGAAGCGGTCCAAACAATCGTGACGCCCATGGTCCAATAGAAGTTCTGATAGTTCACGGCGCCACCCCCGCCGCCGAAATTAAAGTCGCCCAAGATGCTGGCGTAGTTTGCCAGCCCTACCCAGCGATCACTCCAGCTGGCCCCTTGGTTCAACAAAGTTGTGTCTGTGAAGGACAGAACAAAGCCATAAAGGAAGGGAAAGAAGGCCAGCGCTAACATGCCGATTAGGGCTGGCGCGACATAGGCATAGGCGGTGGGGTTTTCCTTTAAAGCACGCCATGTGGAAGAGGCTGCACCAAAACTGATAAAAGCGCCGACGATGGCACCAAGCCCTCCTAGAAAAAGGAGAGAGGTGTTAAGCGCCGCCCCATCCACTGCACCGGCAACAAATACTGTGTCGAGGCGAGCGACATCACCCGTAAGCGCAAGACCGTTGGAAACAGCCACCGCACGCATGGCTTCATCCACAGCGCGCGCGGTTGTGTTGAGATTATCGAGAAGGACTTGCGCCGTGCTGGCCAAATTGGTGCCGGTCAATTGGCCCAGGACAAGAGCTACTCCGAGCGGCAGAACCACACTGGCCCAAGCACCCAACTTTGGTTGATCAAGGGCCAGACCCAAGATGACCAATACACCCAAACCAATCGCTCCCCACTGAAGCACGGAGATCAGAGGTGGGCCAGCAATCTGCGAAATATGGATGATCTCGACCATGCCGACGCGTTGTCCAGCCACGACCAACGGTGCGGCCGCGTGGGCACCTTCTGCGGTGGGGTCGAGCTTTGCCCCAGCCACAGGCAAACCAAGAATCAAATCGAACAAAGGTTTTTCGCTCAGCTCCAAAGGACGTGGCGCGGCTTCACCTGGCCAATTGCTGGCAGACAATTGCTTGGCGTTTCGCATGACAAGGCGAAAACGGTCGCCTTCCCGGCCAGAGCGCTTGAGCACATCTGCCATCATCGAACCCACGACTTGCTCGCTCAACCCCGCCTCTAGGCCAGTTGAGCCAAGTTTGGCCAAATCAGACGCGGTGGCCAAAGCAACAGCGCCCGCTGCCGCTTGATCGCGATGTTGGGCGGCTTGTTGGAGGAAGAACAAAGCCCCCGAGAGGACAATCACTAGGGCCAAGAAAACAGCGCTTAGATTATATCTCATGCCCGTCCCCCGCTTGGGAAGCCCGCAAGGCGTCAATGGCCGCTTGGACCTCTGCCTGACAATCATTCCATGCCGATTGCGAGGTTGTTTCCATTTTGGTGAACCGCTTCATCGCTTTATCAGCGGGTGACCAAACCAGTGTCATCTCAGGCAAATTAGGCATGGGAACGGCCAAGGCACCTTGGGCCTTAAAGGCGGAGATGATGGGGTCGTTGGCAATGGCAGGGACAGTGTAGGCCGCTTGCGAGGCCGGCAATTGCCCGCCCTTTTGTGCCATGATGGCCGAAGCCTGTGGCCCTGCGAGAAACTTAGCGAATTGCCAAGCCTCATGCTCGTCTGCCGTACCCGCGGCCAAATAAATGGCCTCAATCGTCATCCAAGGCCGCATGGGCTTATCATCGGCCTCAGATATCATCGGCAGAACCGCAATACCCAAATCAATCGACTTTGAAGCCTCGCTTAAGAACCACGGCCCACTCATGACCATCGCAGCGCGCTCTTCATTGAATAGGGCCGTCACCAGAGAGTTGGCGGGGTCGTCTGGTAAGAGATTGAGTTCGGATCGCCATTTGCGGACGAGGTCAGAAGCCGCGACATTGGCGGGATCGTTTAGAATGAGGTCGCCAGCAGCGTTGAACGCACCACCGCCAAAGCCATTGCCAATGCCCGCGTGGAAGAAATAATCATCATAGGCATAGGCAAAGCCGAAACGGCCACGCCCTTTGTCAGTCAATCTAGTCGCAATCTCGACAAGCTCTTTGGTGGTGCGCGGCGGATTGGGCACCATCTTCTTATTATAGATCAAAGCCGCTGATTTAAAATTCAGCGGCAAAGCATAGGTTACGCCTTTATAGGTCGTGGCATCCAGCATGCCGGGCAAAAAGCCTTGACGATCTTCGTCGTTCAAGAAGAAATCGATCGGTGCAACAGTTTTGCCGCTCTCGACCCAACCGCCCAAGCGGTCATGGGAAAAGATAAACAAGTCTGGCCCCTTTCCGCGGGGCACCGCTGCGGAAAGCTTGTCGGCGAAGGCATCATTGGGCACGCCGACACAGCGGACAGGGCGGGCCTTTCCGGCAACTTGGGCCGAATAAAGCGCGGCAACTTCCTCAAGCGCCGTTTTCTCGCGCCCACGATACGAATGCCAAACCACCAGTGCCGGGCGCTTACTATCTGCGGATT
>JBEAVQ010000126.1:0-6223 GCA_041160865.1 Pseudomonadota bacterium
AATTGAGCCGTCAAAAGCACGCCAACGGTCATAACGGCCGCCAAGTGTGAGGGTGACTGTGTCGGTTAGATCAATAGCATCCTCGACCCACAGGCCTAGCGACTGCGTCTTGCCAGCGGTTGAGGACGCAAAGGTCCGCCCTGTTGCCGCGCTCCAATTGAGGACGTTGAACGTATTCTGCGCCGTCTCATAGCGATTGGCATTGAGGCCAAAGCCGACATTGTGATTACCAAAGCTCTGGTCAAACGTGATGTCAGCAGCATACCAGCCGGGATTGTCCTGAACTTGATAAGTGCCCGCACCATCTGACAAACCGGTCAAGAAGTCGCGCGAGGTCTTGGTATTCCAGATCGGCATCCAGTAGCGCGAAAAATTGCTGCGGATATCCCACCCCGCCAAAGCACCCGTAAGCTTGAAGCCAGCAAGATATTCGGTGCGTTCAAATTCTGAAGAGGTAAGGCCCGTAGCATTCCAAACTTGGTTGTTAAAGCGTACGCGGCCTTGCCCGACAGATGCCCCATTGGCATCTTTCAAGAAACTGCGGGTGTCGCGCAAGGTTTGGTCTGTCGTCCAACCAAATAGCATGGCATCGGCCGTCCAACCTGGTGCAAAGTCATAGGCGACCCGAAGGCGGGCTTGATTTTGGACTACGTCAACCGGGGAGGCCGCTCCAAAAACGGGCGTTGCAAGCTCTGGGTCCACAAAGGCGCCGGTAACAGTCGTTGCCGCAGCTGTGCCGGTTGCAGGGGTGAGGAGGTTGTACGTCATGGACTGGCCGACATTGTCGAACCGACGGAAGCCAGCGCGAAGCCGCAACTTGCCGTCTTTCGTCACATAGGTACCACCGCCCTCAACGCTATAGCCTGTGAAGGTTTCATCAAAGCCATATTCCTCAAATGGCATGATCATGGTTTGAGCGTTGAGATAGGCCCCAGTCTTTTTGGGTTCGTCAGTGGTGACCGAGACCACACCCCCCATCGAATTGCCGCCGTAGCGGGCAGAGTAAGGGCCATAGACAATGTCAAACTGGCGCACATCTGCTGGGCCAACCACATTCCATTTCGGTGGAAAGGAGAAAGAGTTCCCGAGGAAGTTGGAGACCAGAAAGCCATCCACCATCACAATGGTCCGCGCGCTTTGAACGGTATTGGCCCCGCGCAGGGCCACAACTGCATTATCATCGCCCGCAAAGCGTTTGCGGACGAAGAAGTTCGGCGCATATTTCATCAAGTCTTCGACATTGATGGCATTGACGGCTTCAAAGTCCGCTTTGCCGAGCGAGACAGACAAGCCTCGCGGCACGACTGTGATCGGGGTGTCTCGCTGGCCGACAACGATGATGGTTTCGGTTGGCTTTTCGGAATCCGAGGCCGGAGAATCCTGCGCCAAGAGTGCGCTCGGAGTGGACAGGCAAGTTGCGGCCAATAGGGCCTTTAAAAAGAGCATATTGCGCCCACGCGGCGCTTTTTTGAGGGGGGTCATAATAGGGTTTCCATGTCGAGAAATAGGCAAGCCGATGGAGGACCATCAGCGCGGCTTAAGTGATCTCAAACTTGGATAGGTGGCCCTGTTTTGGGCGGGGGTGGGGCGGCAAGGCCTAGGCCCGGAGTAACAAAGCTTTGTTGAACGGCGGTGACCGAAACAACGTCCTCAAACAGCACGGCGATGTTGGCCGCTTGCGGGGCCGCTAGGGGCACCCCTTGGCCAGCAAAGGCACACTTTGAGCCTTCATGGTCAGATGGCAGGCCTTGATGGTCGTTGGCGAGGGCTTCCTCGCCGTGGGTAACAATCTGTCCACCCTCATCCATAAAGGCGGTAACATTGCCATCAGACGTACACAGGACGATGGGGGTGAGGCCGGCGGCCAAAGCTTGTGGGGCCACCATATAGCCGACGGGAATAGCGACCTTGATAACAATCGCCAGCATCCCCACCAACAGATGGAGTTTCTTCAGCCAAGATAGAGAAGCAAAGGCGGGGCGCATTGGGTCTCGCTAGGCAGGCTGGCGCAAAATGTCCAGCCCGATTGGCACTCAATAGTGCCATCTCAGGGCCAAGAGATTAGGCGGATCTCACCCGTAAGCTCGGGTCCAGATTGCGGCCACGCCAGCGCATTCGCCAGCATAAATGCGGGCCGGTGGCGCGGCCCTTGGAGCCGACATAACCGATCAACGTGCCAGGTGTGACACGTTGTCCCACCTCAACCGCTAGGGCACTTTGATGCAAATAGGTGGTGATTAGGCCTTGGCCGTGGTCAATGGCCACCATGCCGCCTTCAAAATGCATGTCAGGCTCTGCCAACACGACAAAGCCGCTGGCGGGGGCATAGATGGGCGTGCCTCGGGGCGCACCAAGGTCAATGCCGAAATGCGGCCTTTGGCTTTTCCCGTTCAACATGCGGGTCGCACCCCAAGGGCTGGTGATCCGCACGTCGTCTAGGGGCCAGCGGAAAGCCTCTTCAAAGCCGCGAGCAATTTGGTTGTTGCTGTCAAACGCTGCCCGCTTCAAGGCCGCATCGGCCTCAATCCGGGCAAGGGCCTCAGCAGGGGGATCGATGGTGGCAGAGGGTAAGCCACTGACGCTTGTAACTTTATAGGCACGTGGCGCAACTTCGAGGCCGAACCGGGCGATGGTGGACCCCATCGAGATGGTGATCATGGCGTGTAAAGGGGCGTCGCGGTCAAAGCCCATGACAAAGCGGCCATCGCTATCAGCGTTGGTTGTAATGCCACTGGCATCAATTTGGGCACCCGGCAGTGTGGTGCCAATCACCAAACCCGATTGTTTCGGGGTGCCTGAAAAGCTGAAGGGAAGGGGTGAATGCTGGGATTCAGGGGATCGAGCTAAGGCGCGGTCGCATCCGCTGCTTAAGCCTGTCAGGCCAAATAGGCCCCCGAACACAAGGGTTCGTCTGGCGAGATTGGTCGAGAAATTTAGGCGCGCGCGTTCACTTGCTTCCAGCGCGTCGTCGCTGCTGCTGCATCCACATAGGCTTCCTGCAGTTCGACTGACCAATAGCGTAAATCCTCAAGCGTGATGGGTTTCCCCGTCACCGCACAGCGCACAAATTTGCCGGGCCGCAAAATGGTAAGCTCTGGCGTCCCATAATGAACTTGGGCGGCACCTTCGCCAAAAGATTTGAGATGATCAAGCATGCGTGTCACTTTAGGCGAACTTTACTTGTGGTGCTAGTGTTTGAAGCAACGGTCGCGCGCGTTTGGTGTGGGGTGACTAGAATTTACAGACTTTGCCGTAATCCGCGCCAACATCCAGAAAATCTATCCCACGAGCGGCGGCCGCGATTAAACTACGTCAATCAGAAGATTCGCGCACAAACGAAAAACGCGCGAGCTTTTGGCCCGCGCGTTCAATCAGATTGTTGGTACGCTTAGCGATTGATGATGGGCACGTAATCGCGTTGTACGGCGCCGGTATAGAGCTGGCGTGGGCGACCAATCTTTTGGGCGGGGTCGCTGTTCATTTCGTCCCATTGAGCGATCCAGCCTGTGGTGCGAGCCAGAGCAAACAGCACGGTGAACATTTCAACTGGGAAGCCCATCGCCTTCAAGGTGATGCCCGAATAGAAGTCGATGTTAGGATAGAGCTTGCGGCTGACGAAATACTCATCATTCAGCGCGATCTTTTCGAGCTCCATCGCCACCTTCAGCAATGGATCGTCCTTCACGCCAACTTCGGCCAGCACTTCGTGGCAGGCTTGCTGCATCACTTTCGCGCGGGGGTCGTAGTTTTTGTAAACCCGGTGGCCAAAGCCCATAAGGCGTACGCTGGAGTTTTTGTCTTTCACCTGCGCGACGAAGGCTGGAATATTGTCCACATGGCCAATTTCCTTCAGCATGTTCAAGGCTGCTTCGTTGGCACCACCATGGGCAGGGCCCCACAAGCAGGCGATACCGGCTGCGATACAAGCAAATGGGTTAGCGCCCGATGAGCCTGCCAAGCGGACGGTTGAGGTCGACGCGTTTTGCTCGTGGTCGGCATGGAGGATGAAGATTTTCTCCATCGCTTTGGCCAGAACGGGGTTCACGACATAGTCTTCGGCAGGCACGGCAAAGCACATGCGCAGGAAGTTTGCCGCATAGCTCAACTCATTGCGCGGGGTCACAAATGGCTGACCCAGCCAGTATTTATAAGCGCGTGCTGCGATGGTTGGGATCTTGGCGATCAAGCGGTGTTGGGTAATCTTGCGCTGGACAGGGTCATCAATGTTCAAGCTGTCGTGGTAGAAGGCCGACAAGGCCCCCACGGTGCCGACCATAACGGCCATTGGGTGGGCGTCACGACGGAAGCCCTCAAAGAAGCGGTCGAACTGTGCGTGCAACATCGTATGATAGGTGATGTCGTGTTTGAACTTATCAAACTCACCTTGGTTCGGCAGATGGCCTTCCAACAATAGATAGGCCACTTCAAGGAAGTTGGACCGCTCTGCCAATTGGTCGATTGGATAGCCACGGTGCAGCAAAATGCCTTCATCGCCATCGATGAAGGTGATTTGGCTTTCGCAAGAAGCGGTAGAAGTGAAACCTGGGTCGTAGGTGAAAGCACCCGTCTCAGCATAGAGTTTACGGATATCGATCACATCAGGGCCGGTCGCACCGCCATAAATTGGCAAGTCAATCATCTTGCCTTCGAAATCAAGTTTAGCGGTACCCTTTGGTTCAGCTTTGCTTTCCATGTTTATGCCCTCTTGTATTTTACTCGTAACCACAGTTTCCACGACAGAAGTTTACATTACGTCTCCAAGACGCGCTAAGCTTTCAACTCTGCCCAAAAGCTCTAAGGCGATTGCCAAATCTGGTGCTGGAAGGCCACCGGTCAGCGCAGCGCGCAGCGGTGGCCCAATTTTGCCAAAGCCGATGCCTTCCGACTCAGCAAACTTATCCAACGCAGCTTTGATGTCGGTATGATGCCAAATCGCTACATCCGCCAACACCGGGTGCATGCGGCCGATCCGTGCGACAGCTTCTTCAGAGAGTGTCTTTTGTGTCTTTTCGTCACGGGGCAACGGCCGCTGCGCTAGGATGAAGGCAAACTGGTCGTAAAGCTCGGGCAAAGTTTTGGCCCGGTCTTTCAGATAGGCAACGGCGGCGGCAAGTTCTTCGTCTGACTTGTCTATGTCTGGCTGGTCAGCCCGCGCGGCTTGCTCGCGTAGGAGGGTCACCAAGCGCTGGTCATCAGCAAGGCGCATGAAATGGGCATTCACGCTGCCCATTTTGGCAAAGTCGAGGCGCGAAGGGCTTTTGCCCAAGCCTTCAAGGTCGAACAGCTCCAAGGCTTCCTCGGTGTTGACAATATCCAAATCACCCTTGGACCAGCCAAGGCGCAACAGATAGGCCCGCATCGCTTCAGGCAGATAACCCATGTCGCGGTATTCTTCGACGCCTAAGGCACCATGGCGTTTTGATAGCTTCTTGCCATCATCGCCATGGATCAAAGGAATGTGGGCATAGGTTGGAACATGCCAGCCAAAGGCGTTGATCAGGGCCGTCTGGCGTGCAGCGTTGGTTAAATGGTCGTCGCCCCGGATCACATGGGTTACGCCCATATCGTGGTCATCCACCACAACAGCCAGCATGTAAGTTGGTGTATTATCGGAGCGGAGCAGGATGAAATCGTCAATCTCACGCCCGGCGGTCACGACCGTGCCTTGAACCTTATCGTGGACGCGGATGAACTCATTCTCACTCGGTGCACGCAGGCGGGTCACATAGGATGCGCCTGCGGGCGGGGCTGCCCGATCTGGATTGCGCCAAGGCGACCGAAAGGCGAGGCCTTGGGCCCGTGCCGCTTCTTTCAGGGCCATCTCTTCTTCGCCGCTCAGATAACAATGAAAGGCTTTGCCGGCCTCGACAAGGCTTTCGGCAGCTTCCCGGTGACGATTGGCGCGGGCAAACTGAAACAACGGCTCACCGTCCGCGTCTAACTCAAGCCACGCAAGACCTTGGAGAATTGCTTCTACGGCTGCGTCGGTCGAACGCTCCCGGTCGGTGTCTTCAATCCGCAGCAGGAACTTGCCACCTGCTTTTCGTGCATAAAGCCAGTTGAATAATGCCGTTCTTGCCCCTCCAATGTGGAGGAAGCCCGTTGGCGATGGCGCAAACCGCGTCACAACATCCGCGCCAGTGGCTTCGTGTGTGTGGACTGTCGTTTCGGTAGGAGCATGCATGATGGCTTGGGCTTTTAAAAAAGAGGCAAATCAAGGAAC
>JBEAVQ010000193.1:0-2552 GCA_041160865.1 Pseudomonadota bacterium
TAGCTTGCGTCGTAATCCGGGTCAGTCCGTAAATCTGGCCCACCTCTTTTGGCACACACCACGCGCCCTGGCCCCTCTGCTTCTTAAGGAGGCAACAAGATGCACCCCCGGTGGTTTTCCGCGCGGGGCTATGGGTGTTGGGGCTACGGGTGTTGGGGGACCTGGAGGCGCTTTAGTGCCCATTGTGGTCACCCAACCGCTTTCTCAATTGTTCGTGCGACCTCTGCGTCGTCAAGTATCCCTTTTCTGCGAAAACCGATCGCCCCGAAAGTAGCAAAGCTGCGCACTTGACGATCCAGCTGTCGCGTTAATCCTAGACGACCCATTTTGGTGAAACACAGTTTCCACCAAAATGGGTCCAGACGAGAGGAGCGCACCCTTTCAGTCTAACTCGAGAAGTGAGCACCGCCCAAACACAAAAAATCCCGGTTGGTGAGACCAAACCGGGACTAATTGCTCTTGCGAGATATAGGGCAACTTAAGCGGCGCGGGTTGCCAAAGTGCCAGTCAATTTCTTGATGGCTTCTTCGCGGTTCACGCTTTCGATCGCAGCCACTTCACGAGCCATACGGTCGAGAGCGGATTCATACAATTGCCGCTCAGAATAGGATTGCTCTGGCTGGTCGGTTGCACGATGGAGGTCGCGGACGACTTCGGCGATCTTCATATTCTTGTGCCCGACGGCTCCACATCGCGCGTTTGATACGCGCGCGACCGGTCAAGGTCTTCAAAGCGTCGTCCATAATGGCGGGGCCAGACAGAGCCCGCAGGCCACCTGTTTTCACTTTCGATGTCGGAACGCGCAAAGTCATTTTGTCTTGATCAAACGCAATGACGAAAACTTCCAGGCTCATGCCTGCTACTGTTTGGGATTCGATCCCAGTGATCCGACCAACGCCATGCGCTGGATACACCACATGGTCACCTGTTTGAAATGTTGTCTTCTTAACGTCGCTCATCGCGAACTCACCCTCGCACCATGCCAACCCGTCAGAGACAAAAATCCACTTGCACCGCCACGCGCTTTCCTAAAAAAGATCGTTACGATGTTGTGTCTGTTTGCTTCGTAAGGCTGGGGTCCACCAGAGAATGCTGTGCAGGACTGCACCAGCAGCCTTCACATATCATAAATAATTCAGAAAGTGAAGCGCACAGGATGCGACAGCCTCGGACGTTACCTGTGGGCTAATTTGATGCGGCCGGCTGCGCGCCACCAATCAGGGCCTGCCGTTCGGACACGGTGAGCAAACGCCATTTGCCTTCTGGTAAGTCACCCAGCGTCAAGGAGCCGATCCGAATGCGACACAAATCGACAACATACAAGCCAACCGCTTCACACATCCGGCGGATTTGCCGGTTCCGGCCTTCGGTCAGAATAAAGCGTAAGCGATAGCGCCCTATGACTTCCACCACGGCGGGCTTCAACTGGCGACCATCCAGAACCAACCCAAAGCGGAGCTTTTGTAAGGCCCAATCAGTAATGATGCCTTCAATCGCGACCAGATATTCTTTCTCGAGGCCAGACTGGGGGCCAATCAAGGCTTTGGCCAGCACACCATCTTCGGACAAAACCAGCAGCCCACGTGAGTCCATATCCAAGCGACCGACAGGCGCTAAGCTCATCTGATCATCTGGGATAATGTCGGAGGAACCGATCAAATTTTCAGCTGTCAGCAAACGGATTGCTGGCACTTGGCCAGGCTCTGGGTGAGCCGATACAATGCCAGGCGGCTTGTTAATGACGATGGAAAAGCGATTGTCCAGTTGTGATTTGCCGGCTTCGGCAATGGTCAAGGTCTGTCCGGGTTGGATTTTACGGCCCATGTCTGCAACGGTTTCGCCTTCGATCGAGACAAGGCCTGCATCGATCAAGGCTTCGGCTTCACGGCGCGAACAAACCCCGGTTTGGCCCATCCATTTATTGACGCGCACCGGCTCTGCGCCGTCATAGGTCTTGGACCAATTCATCAGACTAACTCCAAAGGCCTCGCGACCTTCTTGATAGCGAGCTCACAGGCTCGCCGCTTAATTGCCTTCGCCGGGATTGGGCGAGAAGTATTTCTCAAACTTGCCATCTTCTTTGGCAAAGTCATCACGATCAGCTGGGGGCTCGCCCTTAACGGTGATGTTAGGCCAGATTTTAGCATAGTCAGAATTGACCTTCAGCCACTTGCCGTCGGGCTCATCTTCGGTATCGGGCTTGATGGCATCCACGGGGCACTCAGGCTCGCACACACCGCAGTCGATACATTCGTCAGGATGGATAACTAGGAAGTTCTCGCCTTCGTAGAAGCAATCTACGGGGCATACTTCGATACAATCCATGTATTTGCACTTCACGCAGGCGTCGGTCACGATGTAGGTCATGGTCCTAGCGGTGGCTCCTCAACAGTTTTTCGGCGCCGATGTGACCGCGCTGACCAGAAAGGTCAACCTCGTCCCGGCTGATTGCAGTATTATAGAGCAGAACAGCCTCAGATGCTGGCCCTCGCCTCACACCTAGAGCGAGAATTTCTACATGGTAGGGGTGGCCTGCAATGGCAAAGGCCAAA
>JBEAVQ010000037.1:0-24600 GCA_041160865.1 Pseudomonadota bacterium
AGATCAAAGAGCGGACCCGACATAGAGCCGTCAAACTGGGTGACGGTGAACTTACCGCCAAACAAAGTCACGCCACGGGCAGAAGCGGTTTCAAGCGCGGCCAAAGCGGCTGCCGTCTGCTCTTGGCCGGGCAATAAGAATGGGTTGAGCACGCCAGAGTTGAAGACGTTCACAATGCCATTGTTTCTTTGTACCCCGTTCACCGAGAAGGCATTGCGGTAGTAATAGCCTGTGCCAAGCGTGGATTCCGCTTCGCTGGTCGCTTGGGAAGCACCAAAGCGATAGTTCCAGTCGCCGAATGGCAATGGGCCATCCGCACCAAAGAAGAAGCGGCTGGTTTTGGTGTTGGTGCTGATCTCGCGGCGTCCGCATTCGATACAGCGCCAGCGCATGGCAATCGGCAAGTTCAGAGCACGCCGTCCGGCCAATGCTGTGTCCGTTGGGAAAGCGGCCACCAGCGCATTGGCAATTCGATCATAAACTGCTTCGTTGACTCCTGGGACCCGGAAGTAGGCAAAGTTCAGCGACGTTGAATCGGGTCCCGTAATGGCGGTGGCATTAGGAATCAACTGGATGTGGGAGAAGCGGTTATCAGCCGTCGCGTCCGAGGCGGTGAATTCACCAACAAACTCATGCTTGCCGAGCCGGAACACACCGCGCACAAGGGCATTGGTGGTCTCTTGTTCCTGCTGGATACTTGCCTGATTGCCGGTATCCCAAGCACACGCCAAACTCGCAGTCGCCGATGTGCTGGCAGAAAACCACAATTGCTCAGCATAATCTTCCATGTCTTTGATGGCCGAACAGCCAAGCCCGCCTGGCAGAGCCAGCGGGTTTACGCCGTTAGTCAAGCGCAAAGTGGTCGAACCAGGCACAAACGGTGCGTTGGTTGTTGTACCAAACAGGGTGCCATTTGGTGTAAAGGGCGCGGTTGATGTGGTGTTCAGCGGGAAGATGGTGCCGAATGGCGTGCCGCGCGTATCATTTGAAAGGCCGCGATTGATTTGGAACCCATCGACAAAGTCTCGTTGCGTTGCCAATAATTCTTCATTCTTCCGGTAGCTGACGGTCGCCATGATGTTGAAATTTTGGCTTGCCAAATCGCCATAGCCGCCCAACAAGGAGGCTTGATAGATGTTGCCACCACCTTGTTCGGTCACGTCAGTGAACACGCGGGCGTTCATGCCCTGATAGTCTGTTCGGGTGATGAAATTGATCACGCCACCGATGGCATCTGTACCATAAATTGCCGATGCCCCATCTTTTAAGACGTCGATGCGCTGCATGGCGGTAATCGGCAATTGGTTGATATCAACCGCGCCACCATTGATCCCGTGGGCTGCAACACGGCGGCCATTCAGCAAGATCAAGGTGCCGGCAGAGCCTTGGCCACGCAAGTTGGCAAAGGAACCACCGCGCGCACCCCGGTTTTCTGTCACGTCGGCGTTTGAGGCAAGGTTGTCGACCCCTGCAACGTTCGCCGTCAAATAGGCGATCAATTGTTCAGGGCTGGAAATGCCTTCCCGCTTTAGGTCTTCGCGACTGACAATTTGCAACGGCAAGGCGCTAGTCTCTACCTGACGGCGGATACTCGATCCGGTCACGATGATGGTTTCGACCGGCTTGGCCTCTGTTGCCGGTGTGGTTGCAGCAGTCTGTGCAAAGGCCGGACCTGCCAAGCAGGTTATCAAACCCATCTGGGCCCAATTGCGAAGTTTCATGGCATACTCTCCTAAAGAACATCAAAACGTGAGGGAGTCGCGGCTAGGACTGATGCGCCAAACCTGCTGATGCCCCCAATCAGAAAGGATATACTAATCTCGTGTTGCTCAGCCGCGCAAGCGCCAGAACCGCGAATGCGACCTTTTGAATGCCTAAGGGGGGGTCATTCTGTGCTATTATCGGCGGGCAGCTTGCGCGTTTCCTGGCTATCATTGCTAAAATGACACACAAGCCAAGCGCCAATTTTGACTCGCATCGTGTTGAAGTCTTTGGGAAGTCTTCCGAGGCTCTAAATCGCAGCCCCGATCAAATGACCAATGCCCGCCGTCAAGCCCATGGCCAAAGCGCCCCAGAAAGTCACACGTAAGACCGCCGGTAAGGGCTTAGCTCCCCCGGTTGTTGCACCTAATCCACCTAGAACCCCAAGGAACAGCAACGCCCCGATTGATACCGCCGGAATAATCATTGCCGCTGGAACCAACAGGATTGTCGCCAAGGGCAGGGCAGCCCCGATACTGAATGTTGCGGCAGACGTCAGGGCGGCCTGAATAGGCTTGGCGGTGCTATGCTCGCTAATGCCCAATTCGTCCCGCGTATGCGCGGCCAAGGCATTATGGGCTGTCATTTGGACGGCGACTTGATGGGCAAGCTCCTTTTCCAAGCCACGGGCCACATAGATCGCGGTCAGCTCTGCGAGTTCATGGTCGGGCGTATCAATCAGCTCCTGCCGCTCTTTGGAGATGTCGGCGGCCTCGCTATCGGCTTGCGAGCTAACGGAGACATATTCGCCGGCCGCCATCGACATGGCACCGGCTACAAGTCCTGCCACGCCGGTTAGCAAGATCGAGTCCCTGGTTGCCGCCGCAGCAGCGACGCCAACGATCAAGCTGGCGGTGGATACAATGCCGTCGTTCGCGCCAAGCACGCCGGCACGAAGCCAGCCAATCCGCGCAATGGCGTGGCGTTCGGTATGTCCATGCAAGCGTGCCATCGGGCCTCAATCCTCGTTCAAGAAATTGTGAAGCCTCTGTTTGCTCCAATTTTTGGGCCTCGTCGAGCAATCCCAGCTGTAACTGGCGCGACATAAGGTCCAAATGAGAGTGCAAAAGCTCCTTGGGGTTCATTCTCAACGCAAAGCCGCCTAAATGGTGCTGCAAAAGATGTAGGTGGCGGTATGATTCCTATTCATTTAGACCCAGCGCAAACCCGGATCGGCCTGGTCGGACGGGGGACACTGACCCTTCGTCGCCTAGGCTGGTTGCAGGGTTTAGGGGCTACACCCTTGATTTTCTCCGACAGACCAGGGCCAGAGCTTGCAGCGGCAGCTGGCCCTCAGATGATTGGACGCCTGCCAAATTTGGCTGATCTGGCGGGTTTGCAAGTTATGTGGGTCGCGGATTTAGAGCCTGCTGAAGCAGAGCTTTTGGGCGCAGCGGCACGGGCGGCGAAAGTTCTCCTCAATACTGAAGATGTTCTCCCTCTTTGTGACTTCCATACCCCTGCCATTGTTCGCCGTGGACGACTGGTCTTGAGTGCGGGAACCGGCGGCGGTAGCCCAGCAGCGGCTTCCTATGTCCGCGAACGCCTAACCGCTACTTTCCCAGAGACTTGGGCAGAGATGCTGGAAACCCTCACCGCTGAACGTCTTGCGCAAAAGCAGGCTGGGGCCAGCATGGCCGAGATGCGTCAAGCGGCCTTCGCCAAATTGGTGACAGCCTTTGGACCACCTGACCTTACCGGGCCAGTTTAAGGCAAAACTTCAAAGGCTTCGACAATCCCGCCATTGGGGGATTGTACCCACGCCAATTTTACCCGTCCGTAAGGCGCAAGCCGCGCGGCCCCCTCAGCTTGATTGACCTGAATATTCTTAGATCGCACGTTACTGACCCAAGCGTCCAAATTGGCGACAGGCAGTCTGAGTGACACGATGCCGCGATTGGTGAAGCTGGCCCGTGGGGCGTGGTCAACGCCCTCAAGGCCAACGAAGCGCATCAGTTCAACCCGGCCATCTTCACTTTGGTTCTCCCATAAAATCCCGGACCGACGTGGGATTTGGGTCGACAAATTGACAGGCAGGCCGAAATTGGTGGCAACTTGGGTTGTGTCCTCATAATTGCCGATGAACCAAGCGCCAAAGCCCAAGCCTTCTTGGAAAAAGGCGCGTTCGGCTTCGAAATCCCTGACCATAGTCATGACATTGAACACCCGGCTAATGCCCTTGGTTGTCTCCCAGCCCTCTAGCTTTGGCACCAAACGCTCATAGATCGACACATTGACGCCGTCTGGTCCGCGAAGCACCACATTGCGCAGTTTCACGCCACCAAAGCTAAACTCCTGCGGGCTATTATAGGCCGTCCAGCCGCGGGCAATCGCTTTTTGATAAACCTTGGTGGCATCGCGTGACCGGGTCATCAGCGAGAACCAGCCGCCGGGATCCCATGCCTGTGCCGCTGGGCGGATGGGTTCAGAGGTAATGCCCTTGAGGGTTAGGAGGCGGACCCAGCCTTTGGCGTCGCCTTCATTGACCAAAAGAACTTCACTGCCCGTGACTTCGGGTGCCAAGTTCCATGATTTCAAGACCATAGGGTCCACTCGGCCGCGAGACGCTACTTTCCATCCAGCATCTTCGGTAAAAAATGCCACCCAAGGTGCCGGATCGGCTACATGAACGACGACTTCCTGCCACCCTTTGCCTATTTCAGGCTGAATAGGCTTGGCAGCAACAGAAAGAGGGGCGACCAGAAAGGACGCAAACGAGAAAAGGGCAAAGAGGAGCGTACGCATCCGATTACTTTAACGAGGCTTTTTGCGATGTCGAGCGGGGATTTTGCCGCGCTGGGTTCAAGCTCTTAGAGTGGTCGGTTGATCAACAAAGTGGCCCGCGCCAAGGCGACAAAATGGGAAACCCCTTTTGGTGCGGCCAGATAAACGTCTTCCCATTCTGGGTGGAATTTGTTCTTAAACCGCCGCACGCCTTGGAAATTATATAGTTTTTCACCATGCTCATACATCAGCTTTGCCAGATTGGTGACAAAGGGCGAACGGCTGCAGGGCTCCACGCCAGCTAGCGGGGAAGTGTTTAGATCAAAGGCTTGGTAATTTTGTGCCTTCGCCCATAAGAACAGCTCAGCAAACAAATAATCCATCACACCATTTGGCGCGTCTTCGCCATAGCGCATCAAATCGATCCCAATGCGAGACCTGTCTGCGGTAGGCCATAAACAAGCAAAAGCGGCAATATGGCCGTCTGCCTCGCGGACAGTCGCCAGCGGCAGGCGATCCACATAATGCACATCAAACCGTCCGAGACCAAAGCCCTTTTCACCCCCGGCTTGATGCGCCAGCCATTGGTCAGAGATCGTCTCTAAGCGGGACAAATTGGCCCGCACAGCACCAGGTCCTTCAATGCGGACGCTAAACTGGTTCTTGATGTGACGATTGCGATGGGTGCGAATGACTTGGCGCTGCTTGCCGTCCAAGGAGAAAGTTGTGAGGTCTAAAATGGCACGCTCGCCCGTTTTGACCTTTTGTAAGTCTAGTGCTTCTGCAATCGGTCCAAAGCTGGGGCCTACGCCATAAAAAGCAGGCTTTGCGCCACGATTATGAGCCATCGCGATAAATCGTTGTGCCAAACCTATCGCTTCTTCCGCTTCACCTACCGGTGCACCGAAGGCCAGCCAAGTGCGGCCTTTCGGCGCATAGCTCAAAAAACTGCGGCCTGACGGCGAAAACAGCAGGCGCTTGTCACCGAGCAGAGCTGCATTGGATTGAGGGTCACAATAAGTAGCGCGCGATAGGATCAGATCAGCGCGTGCCAAATCGCCTTCATGCACCTTCAACTTAGGTCTGTTCACCCTTAATCGGCGGGGAAGCAATCTTGGCGTGGCAAGTTCAGCTGTCATACTCATCCTAGTAGGTGTGGCAGAATGTGTTTAATTAAAGACTGACGCAAAACCCGACAGCAGCATCTGGCGTAAACAATCTTGAGACCTATATCTAGGAAAGTTCCGGAGCATCCCATTATGCTATTTTCCAAACAGAAGAAATTACAAATCCCAGCGGCTCACGAAGCTTTGAAGGGTAGGTCCATGCCAGTAAATGTGCCCGCCCGTCATTTTGTCAACGGCCATCCCTTAAAAGGGCCTTGGCCGGAGAACTTGAGAACCATCATATTTGGACTGGGTTGCTTCTGGGGTGCAGAGCGTAAGTTTTGGCAAACGCCGGGCGTTTACTCCTCCGCGGTCGGCTATAGCGCTGGCCTCACGCCAAATCCGACCTATGAAGAAGTTTGCAGTGGCATGACCGGCCATAACGAAGTTGTTTTGGTGGTCTATGACCCGGGTGAGATTACCTTGGAGGGGCTGCTGAAGGTCTTTTTCGAAAATCACGATCCTACCCAGGGCATGCGGCAAGGTGGCGACATCGGGACCCAGTATCGTTCTGGCATTTACGTGAACGATGCGCATGAGTTGCAGGTTGCCCAAGCCGCGCGCGCCCAGTATGCAACCGCTTTGGCTAAATCTGGTTATGGACCGATTACAACCGAAGTGATGCTGGCCCCGGAATTCTATTATGCAGAGGACTATCACCAACAGTATTTGGCCAAGAACCCCGGCGGCTATTGCGGGATTGGCGGAACAGGTGTGGCTTGTTCAATCGGGACGGGCATTAGCGCCTAAGAGGAAAGCTCAGCCGTGACCGATACAGACGTCATTGTAGTCGGCGCTGGTGCAGTCGGTTTGGCCGTTGGTCGCGCGTTAGCCAGCCGTGGACAAAGCGTTATCGTGCTAGAGAAGAATAGTCGCTTTGGTGAAGAAACCTCATCGCGTAATTCTGAGGTTATTCATGCGGGCATGTATTACCCCACTGGGTCATTGAAGGCCCGCCTCTGTGTCGCAGGCAAGCATGCCATGTATGCCTTTTGTGCGGAGCGAGGAATTTCGGCTCGCGCGCTTGGCAAGCTGATCGTTGCGCCTTCAACGTCGGATGTGGCCGCCTTGCGGGTCATAAATGATCGCGGGCATGCTAATGATATCCCAGATCTTGAGATCATTGGCCCCGAACGGATCAAGCAGATGGAGCCAGAGATTGTTGCAGAAGCTGCCATCTGGTCGCCCTCCAGTGGTATTGTCGACAGCCATTCTTATATGCTTGCGCTTTTGGGCGTCATTGAAGATCATGGCGGAGCCCTCGCGCGTAATGCACCATTCTTGGGTGCAACACCAATTGCTGGCGGATTTGAGGTCCGGGTTGGGGGTGAAGAGCCGATGACGTTGACCACGCGCCAGCTCATTTTGTCTGCAGGTCTTTGGTCTACCCAAGCTGGCCACGCAGTTGAAGGCCTCGACCCTGCTTTGGTGCCAGAAACCAAATTCGCCAAGGGCAATTACTTCACTTATGGTGGCAAGGCCCCCTTTAGGCATTTGATTTACCCAATGCCTTCGGCTGGCGGGCTCGGCATCCATGTAACGCCCGATATGAGCGGTCATGCCCGTTTTGGCCCAGATGTTCAGCCGGTCGAAACCCTAGATTATCGCGTGGATGAAAGCCGTAAGGCGATCTTTGCAGAATCCATCCGCGCCTATTGGCCAGGATTGGACGAAAGCCTCATGCAGGCCGATTATACTGGCATTCGGCCGAAAGTAGGCAATGCGCTCACCGAGTTTGAGGACTTCCGCATTCTCGATCAGTCCAGCCATGGCTTGGAGGGGTTGGTTTGTTTGTTCGGGATTGATTCACCGGGCCTTACCTCGTCCTTCGCAATTGGTGAAGAGGTCGCCAGTCGTTTGGCTTAGAATATGCGACGCGGGAGAGCCAGCCTTGCCCTCCCGCTCACTTGAATGACTTAAAGGCCCAAAGCTTCTTTCACGGCTTGGTGCATGATCTGGCCGCTGCGGACATTAAGGCCCAAAGCAAAGCCTGGATCTTCTGCCAAAGCTTGATCAACGCCTTTGTTGGCAAGAGCCAGCATGTAAGGTGCTGTGACCCCATTGAGGGCATAGGTCGAGGTCAGGGGTGCCGCGCCTGGCATGTTGGCGACGCAATAATGCACCACCCCGTCGATCACATAGGTTGGCTCTGCATGGGTTGTCGCGTGGGAGGTCTCAAAGCAACCGCCTTGGTCGATTGAAATGTCGACGAGGACAGAGCCATCCTTCATACGAGATAGCATGTCTTTGGTCACGAGCTTTGGTGCCGAGGCACCGGGGATCAAGACCGCGCCTATCACAAGATCAGCCTCGATACAGGCCTCTTCGACCGCATCAGGGGTCGACATCAAGGTGGTGACCATGCCGCCAAATTGGCGATCAATCGCCACCAAAGCGGCTTTCGAGCGATCAAACACGGTTACATCGGCGCGCATACCATGGGCGATTTCGCATGCATTGAGGCCAGCTACGCCACCGCCCAGAATGACGACTTTGGCGGGAGCCACGCCCGGTACGCCGCCCATCAATTTGCCCAGACCACCTTGTGGCTTCAGGAGGCAATGTGCGCCCACTTGGGTCGCCATCCGTCCTGCGACTTCCGACATCGGGGCCAAAAGAGGTAGTCCGCCATCGCGGCCAACAACGGTTTCATAAGCAATCGCGGTACAGCCCGATGCCATCAGCGCCTTGGCTTGCTCTGGATCTGGGGCCAAGTGCAGATAGGTGAACAGGATATGGTGCGGCTTTAAGCGTGCACATTCAATCGGCTGGGGTTCTTTTACCTTTACGATCATGGTCGCGGCCGCAAAGATTGCATCTGCGTCTGGGAGAATTGTCGCACCAACTTTCTCATACGCCTCATTGGAAACCCCAATACCAGCGCCAGCGTTGGACTCGACGAAAACCTCATGTCCAGCAGCGATGAGCTGCGCCACAGTGCCCGGCGTTGCGCCGACGCGGTTTTCTTGAGGCTTGATTTCCTTAGGCACGCCAATTTTCATGTCTGTCTCCTGTGATGAGCGACCTTAACACGCTTTGTCTGGCGGTTCCGCGCAAACTTGTCCAAGCTTTTGAGGTTTGTTAGAGGAAAGCACGAAGAAAAGGATATTTTTTGATGGAAATCGCTTTACTTGATGACAAGGACCGTGCTTTGCTTCGCTTGCTGCAGCGGGACGGGCGCGCCAGTATTGCCACATTGGCCGATAAAATCGCCCTGTCAGAAAGCGCCTGCCGGCGACGCCTCGATGTTTTGGAGAAGTCAGGCGTACTGGAAGGCTACCGGGCTGAGCTGAATGCAGCGCGTTTGGGTTTTAGCTTAACGGTTTTTGTGTCCATTGCTTTAGGTGCCCAGACTGATCGCGATCTTTCTGCGTTTGAAAGCGCCGTGCGATCGGCACCAGAGGTTTTGGAATGCTGGCTGATGACCGGGGATTCCGACTATCTCCTACGCGTCGCGGCCCGCGATGTGGCAGACCTTGAGCGCATTCATCGTGAAGTGCTGACTCGGCTACCCAGTGTGGTAAGGGTCAATACGGCCATCGCTATGCGCGCGGTGTCTCCATTACGAGGGTTGCCAATCCGATGAAACCGATTACTCGCTATCTTGGTGTGTTTGTTTGCACCGCTCTGTCAGCGTGTGCGTCGGGTGCCCCTCTCTCGTCCGGCAAGCCCTTTGACTTAACCCCCCCAAAGACAATGATGGCTGATGGCATTTTCTATAGCCAACGGGCATGGCCTGGCACGGTGCCGATGCAGGTTGCGATCGTTGAGATTGACCTGCAAACTCGAGGGCTTTCCTTCGCTGTTTCGAGTGGCAGAGCTTCGGATGCTTCCGAATATCGCTCCCAGACGACGTCCACGTTTTTGCGGGAATCCGGCGCGATTGTTGCGATTAATGGCGGCTATTTTAGCCCCGTTGTCTCCGCAGAAGGCTTAGGCCAAGACGCTGTTGGATTTGCAAAGTCAAATGGCCGAGTGGTGTCACCCGCTTCTACACCCCAAACGGCCGGCGCGGCCAAAGCGGTTGTTTGCTTTGACCGGAGGCAAGTCCAGATCTTGGCCGCTTTGGCCTGTCCAGATCGGTTCGCGAATGGTTTAGCTGCGGGTCCGCTGTTGGTTCAAGACGGTGCGATCAAGGTTGATCCGAAGAATGCAACCCGTCACCCGCGTTCAATCCTTGGCATCAATGCTTCAGGCAACCGCCTTTGGCTGGTGACCATTGATGGCCGCCAAAAAGGCTATAGCGAAGGGGCAAGCTTTGCTGAATCCGCCTTGATCTTGCAGGCCTTAGGGGCGGCCCATGCGATCAATCTCGATGGCGGTGGGTCAACGGCGCTGGTGTATCGCGATCCTGTGCAGGGCCCTCGTGTCCTGAATCGACCGATACAGGGAGGCGTCCCAGGCACAGAAAGACCGGTTGCGACCCATATTGGCGTGTTCACAAAGGCTAAGCCAAAGACTTGATGGACGAGTTAGTCATCGACCTTCAACCCACGTTGGGTCACCAAATAAGTGGCAAATGTCCCTAGCCAATGCCCGCCCTCATAATGCTCACCTGTCACCGCAGGCAGAGCAATGTCTCGATGGGCTTTTGCTGCGGCCAACAGTGCCAGTCTACGTTTATCGGCTGTCGGCAAGCCCGCCGCCATGCCTTCCAGCATCCATGCCCGAGATAGATTGAGCCCGTCGATATGGGCCAGCTTGCCATCGGTGCGGTCTGTGACGATGCCTACGGGCAACCAGTCTGCGCTGGCAGTCCTAGGGATAGTGGGCAAAGCGATGTTCAGCCACTTGGCATAGGCCTCGGGTGCTAAAACGCGACGCATGAGGTCGGCTTCACCCAAACAGGCCGAGACAAAATCTTCCCCGCCGGGTTCAAACCGTAAAGGACAATCGCGATCCTTGCCATAATAAGTCATGGCACGCTCGTCGATCAGGGCTAGAAAGGCGGTGTCTTGTACCTCCACTGCCCAATCGCGCGCGAGCCCTAAAGCAAATGCGGTTTGCGAATGCTCCCCAACCCGCATCGGCGTGCGAAGCTTTGGCAGCCAGCTTTTGAATTGACCCGCTGCGCGCTGCTCTAATGGCGCGAAATCGGCCGCCCAATTAGCCACGCTTTGATCCTGTTTGGCCCATTGGCGCAGTTCCGCGCCCAATTGTAGCATCCAAGCCAAGCCATAAGGGCGCTCAAAACCAGCGCGCCCCGCTCCATTCATATAGGCAAGCTCGGCCTCTAAATTGGCTTTTGTAAGGCTCTTAGCCAATGCTTGCCGGGCGGCAGGAGTGTAAGAAGCTTGTGGGTAGAGCCGCGCGAGCCGTGCCAAGAGCCAATGCCCGTGCACCGACGAATGATGGTCAAAGCAGCCGTAAAAGGCGGGTGTCAACTGACTGGGCGTGCGCGCATCTTCGGCTGAATTCAGCACATGGGCGATCTTGTTTGGATATTCGGTATGGATGCACGACAGAGCAAGGTTGGCGAACCGCCCTGTTGCTTCTTCAAAACCAGATGCATGGGCGGCAGGCGAAGTCATGGTGGCAAAGCACACGGCGAGGATCGATAAAAGAGAACGGCGCATGCCTTTTTGTGTGCAACAGCCCGTCAAGCGAGGCAAGGCTTTATTTTTTAGGCGCGCTCATGGCAGGCAGGGTCTTGGCAATTTGGAAATTCGCTGCCCGCTCATCCGGGTGCAAGGGCACCATGCCTCTGCCGCGCAAATAGCCGCGGAGGCCGGCTGCATGATCGGACAAAAGCTCCATCGCAAATTCTTGCAGCCCCGGCACAACGCTGACATTAGCCTTCTTCACATAGAAATAGAGCGAGCGTGAAGCCGTATATTTCCCGTCAATGATGGCTTCAGCCGATGGCTCCACACCATTGAGCGGGGCTGCCTGCAGGCGGTCCATGTTTTCTTCGAACGATGAAAAACCAAACACACCAAATTGTTCGGGTGAGCGCGATAATGCTTGCACGATCAGGCTGTCGTTTTCGCCTGAATCCTTCCAAGCGCCATCTTCGCGCAAAGTCAGCGCCCGCTTTTGAAACTCCTTGTCGTCCTTTTCCTTCAGCGCCTTCATTTCAGGCACTTCTTGAGCACCCTTTGCCATGACAAGTTCCGCAAAGGCGTCACGGGTTCCAGAAGTTGGTGGTGGCCCCATTACGTCGATCTTGATTGCCGGCAAATTGGGGTTGATCTCGTTCCACTTTTTATAAGGATTGGGGACGAAGGCCTGTTTCGAGGGATCATAGATCTCTTTTGCTAGGGCCAGATAGACTTCTTGCTTCGTCAAAGTAACTGGTGTCGCGGCCTTTGAATTGGCGATGACAATCCCGTCATAGCCGATTTTTATCTCAACAATTTCGGTCACGCCATTTTTCTGACATGTCTCGAACTCACCTTTTTTGATCTGCCGGGATGCGTTTGAGATATCCGGGAATCCAGGGCCCAAGCCACGGCAAAAAATCGCAAACCCGCCACCTGTACCCGTCGATTCCACGCGTGGCGTTTTAAAACGGCCACGGGCGGAGAACTGCTCTGCTGCAGCGGCTGAAAACGGGAATAAGGTGGAGGACCCCACGACCGCCACCCGATCGCGACCATCATTTGGGTTGCAGCCTGCCAAGACAAAGACGCCGGATACCAAAATAGCCAGGCTAAGGTGCTTGAAAGTCATGTAAACAATCCAAATTAAGTCTCTGCGCTGGAGGGCGCGGGACGATTCTAGTGGTGCGTTAGTCTGACGATATGACACCCACGCTTCAATAATATGACAAAATCACAACAATGACGCTATGGCACGGCTACAGCATCTTTTTCAGGGCATAGACAAAGTCCAAAGCTTCGCGCGGCGTAAGTTGATCGGGGTCAAGGTCCAACAAGGCTTGTTCGAGCGTGGATGGCGTGGCTACGGCCTCTGGGGCAGGGTTTGTCGCGGCAAATAGAGGCAAATCATCCAAAGCACCGGGGCGACCATTGTTCTGGGCTTTCTCTAGCCTAGTCAAAACGGACTTCGCCCGCGCGACCGCACTTGGTGGCAGTCCAGCAAGCTTTGCCACCTGCACGCCGTAAGACCGGTCTGCAGCCCCCTCGACGACTTCATGCAGAAAGACGAGATCGCCTTTCCACTCCTTCGCGCGCAGGCTGGCGTTGCCGCAGGCGGGCAAACGTTCAGCCAAAGCTGTTAGTTCATGATAATGCGTGGCGAACAAAGCTCGACATTGATTGGAATCGTGGAGATGTTCGGCCACTGCCCACGCAATTGCCAAGCCGTCATAAGTTGAAGTGCCGCGCCCGATTTCATCGAGAATAACAAAGGCCCTTGGGCCGGCGCGGTTCAAGATCGTGGCCGTCTCGACCATTTCCACCATAAAGGTCGAGCGACCCTTAGATAGATCATCGGAGGCCCCGACACGCGAGAATATCCGATCCACCAGCCCCATGTGGAGCGACTCTGCTGGCACATATGACCCCGCTTGGGCTAAGATCGCCAAGAGCGCGTTTTGGCGCAAATAAGTCGACTTACCCGCCATATTGGGCCCGGTAATTAAGGTAAGGCGTGGTGCAGATGTACCGGCACCATCTAATTGGCAGGCGTTAGAGGTAAAGACCTCCCCGGATTTTCGAAGTGCAGCTTCTACAACCGGGTGACGACCGCCACGCACGTCAAACCCGAGACCATCGTCCAGTACAGGTCGGGTTGCCTCAATTTCTACCGCCCATTCTGCGAGCCCAGTCGCGACATCCAAAGTGGCAAGTGCATCGCCGACTGCCCGTAACGCGCTGCTCTGACGCACGACCTCTGCTAAGGCCTCGTTCCACAGTTCAAGTTCGCGGGCGAGTGCCCGTTCTGACGCCCGGGCGATTTGGCCGTCTAGTTCCATGAGGCGCTGGTTAGTAAAGCGAATTGCACTCGCCGTTGTCTGACGGTGGATGAAGAGCGCATTGAGCGGCGGGCTCATCAGGGCTTCGCCTTGTTTGGGGGTGGCCTCGATGAAGAAACCCAAAACAGCATTGTTGCGGATTTTGAGTGGCAGGCTCGCTTGCTCCGAGACTTCCGCCTGAAGATTGGCCACGACTTGGCGCGCGTTGGTCGAAAGCAAACGGATCTCATCCAAGACAGGATCAAAACCCGCCGCAACAAAGCCGCCATCGCGCGTCAGAAGCCCGGGCTCTGGAATAATCATCGCGATCAGACGATGCGCCAGTGCGGCCAAAGCGGGCTGATGAATTAGGCCGAGGTGTTTTTGTGCGGCGGCCAACTCAACAGGCAGGTCAAGCGGCAAGCGGGCACTGATCTGATCGCCTTCGATCAACCCGATTGCAAGCGCCCGCAGATCTCGCGGCCCACCACGGCCCAGTTCAAGACGGGAAAGAGCGCGGCCCACATCGGGGATTTGGCTAAGCGTGTCGCGCACTTCACGGCGCTGGTCGCTGGCGCCGATTAGATGTTCAATGGCGTTCAGCCGGTCCTTGATCACACCCAGATCAAGTGAAGGACGCCCAATCCGTTCCGCTAACATCCGCCCACCTGCTGCAGTACGGGTGCGGTCTATGGCGGCTAGCAAAGAGCCTTCGCGCGTCCCACGTTGTGAGCGATCAAGCTCTAAGCTCACGCGGGTTGTCGCGTCGATTGCCATGATGCCGGAAGTCTCCACCCGTCTTGGTGGCGTCAAACGAGGGGCAAGGCCGGCTTGGGTCAGGCTGATGTAATCATAGACGAGGCCCAAAGCCGTCAACTCGGCTTTTCCAAATGCACCAAATCCGTCGAGTGTCTGCACACCAAACCCAAGTTCCAGCGTGCGCGCAGCAGACTTGGCATCGGCTGATTTCGCTGGCCTCGGGGTTACAGAGCCCGAGACTGCGGCGATCGCCTTTGCGCTTGCTTTGTCCAAGTCGCTATCAACGATCACCAATTCCCCAATCGAAAGTGCGGACGCTTCATCGATTAGGCGTTGGATCGGTGCCTCCATCACAGCAAATTCACCTGTGGAAACATCCGCCCAAGCAAGGGCGGCTTCCAAGCCGCCAGCGGTGAATGCCAGAGCCGCCAACCGATTGGCATGGCGGGGGTCTAAGAGCGCGTCTTCGGTTAAGGTGCCTGGCGTGATGATCCGGACGACATCTCGACGAACAACCGACTTAGAGCCGCGCTTGCGCGCTTCAGCCGCATCTTCGGTCTGGTCGCAAATTGCAATTTTGAAGCCTTTTCGGACCAATTTCGCAATATAAGCGTCAGCCGAATGGGCAGGGACACCGGCCATTGCGATATCTTCGCCCAGATGCTGGCCCCGTTTTGTCAGGGCAATATCAAGCGCACCGGCAGCCGTTTTGGCATCTTCAAAGAAGAGCTCATAAAAGTCACCCATGCGGAAAAACAGCAAAGCATCGCGATGCTGCTCTTTCGCGGCCAGATACTGCGCCATAACGGGTGTGGTGCCGGGGGCTGTCATCAGACGGGTGTAGCTGCGGATTCTTCCGCTGGCAAAGTGTCAAACACGGTTTTAAAAGTCGACACACGTTGATCGAACGCTCGGCCCGGTCTAGCAAGGATGAAATAGGATAGCGTAGGACGAAAAATATCTGATGAGCAGCGAGCGCAAGACTTTCACAGACCAAGAAGCCCTCGATTTTCACAGCCTGCCTACGCCGGGGAAAATATCGGTCGTGGCCTCTAAGCCGATGACGACCCAGCGCGATCTGTCGCTTGCTTACTCTCCCGGTGTTGCAGTTCCCGTCCTCGCCATCTCAAAAGATCCAGACACGGCGTATGACTATACGTCGAAAGGCAATTTGGTAGCCGTGATTTCGAACGGCACGGCCATTTTAGGTCTGGGAAATCTGGGGGCGCTGGCTTCTAAGCCTGTGATGGAAGGCAAGTCGGTGCTGTTTAAGCGCTTTGCGGATATCGACTCTATCGACATAGAGCTTGATTCCATGGACTCAGAAGAGATCATCCGCACCGTTCGCAATATCTCCTGCACCTTCGGTGGCATCAATCTGGAAGATATCAAAAGCCCAGAATGTTTTATCATTGAAAGCCGGCTCAAAGAATTATGCGACATTCCAGTTTTTCATGACGACCAACATGGAACCGCCATCATCGCGGCCGCAGGCTTGATCAATGCTTGCGAAATTACAGGTCGCGATTTTAAGGACCTTAAAGTCGTCGTGTCTGGGGCAGGTGCTGCTGGCCTGTCTTGTATTTCCTTGATCAAGACGCTGGGTGTGCCGCACCAAAACGTCATTGTGTGTGACCGCGACGGGGTGGTCTATCGCGGGCGAGAAAAGGGCATGGATCAATTCAAGTCCGCCCATGCTGTTGATACGCCCCTGCGAACTTTAGAAGAGGCAATGAAGGGCGCAGATTGTTTCTTGGGCCTGTCCGCCAAAGGCGCGGTTAACCAGGCCATGGTGGCCAGCATGGCCCCAAACCCCATCATTTTTGCAATGGCCAATCCTGATCCAGAGATTCGTCCAGAAGAAATATTGGAAGTGCGAACCGATGCGATTATCGCCACCGGCCGGTCGGACTATGCGAACCAAGTCAACAATGTTTTGGGCTTCCCATATATCTTCCGGGGTGCGTTGGACGTCCGCGCCCGCACGATCAATGAAGAGATGAAGCTGGCGGCAGCCCGCGCTTTGGCAGAGCTTGCGCGCGAAGATGTACCCGATGAAGTGATGGCCGCCTATCATGGCCGCCAACTTAAATTTGGCCCAGGCTACATCATCCCGACGCCATTTGATCCACGCTTGATTGCCGCTATCCCTCCAGCCGTGGCACAAGCTGCAATGGACACAGGGGTTGCCCGCAAGCCGATCGATGACATGGGCGCTTATCGTGATCGTTTGGCCCAACGCCTCGATCCAACAGCGTCACTTTTGCAAAGTTTGCAGGAATCGGTCCGTGCTAATCCAAAGACAATCGTGTTTGCAGAAGGCGAAGATCCTGCCGTTATCCGCGCCGCCTATCAATTCGAGCAATTGGAAATGGGCAAGGCCATTTTGATTGGGCGCGAAGAGCAAGTGCGCCGCAACAAGTCGCTGGTAGGCGTCCCAGAGGATACGGGACTCCAGATTTTCAATGCGCGGCTATCTGACCGCAATGTCGACTATACGGATTATCTCTATCGCCGCTTGCAACGTCGTGGCTATTTGCTGCGCGATTGCCAACGCATGATCAATCAAGACCGCAACGTCTTTGCCGCAACCATGGTTGCCATGGGCGACGCCGATGGGATGGTCACTGGCACAACACGGACAACTGACCAAGCATTGAATGAAGTAATGTTGGCGATTGATGCGGCGGCTAAGAGCAAGCCGATTGGTCTTTCGGTGCTGATTTCTAAGGGGCGAACCATTTTTGTCGCCGATACCAACGTCACTGAAATGCCAAATGCCGAGGATTTGGCCCGCATCGCCATTCAGGCAGCCGGCGCTGCCAAACGTCTTGGCTTTGTGCCACGCGTTGCCTTTGTAGCTTATTCCACCTTTGGACGGCCCATGGGCGAACGGTCAGAGAAGTGCCGTGAGGCGACGGCCATCCTAGATCGGATGGAGGAAATCGACTTCGAATATGAGGGCGAAATGTCGGTTGGCGTTGCGCTCAGCGCGGATTCGCATCGGCTTTACCCCTTCTCGCGACTGACCGGACCAGCCAATGTGTTGGTGATGCCTGCCATCCACTCCGCACGAATTTCGACGGATCTGGTTGAGTTTTTAGGCGGCGCAACCGTTTTGGGGCCCATGATGGTCGGCTTGCGCCATCCTGTCCAAATCTGTTCGCTCTCCGCACCGGTTTCTGAGATTGTGACTTTGGCTACTTTGGCAGCCTATGACGTCAATGCGGTCAGTCCAAGTAAGCGCTAGATTGCGCCGCTACCAAGGCTGAGCGTGGGATTGGCGCGGGGCAAGTCCTGTCTCGAACTCGACCAGAATCTCGAGGAATTCTTCTGATGTTGGTACGTTTTCGACACTGCCTTTGAAGCGGAAGCCCCAGAATGAAGAGATGTGCGAGATCACGCCCATTGAATAACCAAGGTCTAGGAAGAAAACAGGAGCCTCCAACAGGAACCTGCGGAAGGCTGCTGTGTTGCCGCGATGAACAAGGTCTGCAAATGCATCATCGTAGACCGCCAGAATTTTTCTACATTTGCGGGCCGCTTCGCGCATCCGTTTGCGGATCGAGATTTTGAGGATGCGGACTTCCTCGCGTGTGCCTGCATCATTTCGCCCCGACGGCTTAATCTGATCCATCTCTTGCGTGACTTTGATTAGGCTTTGGATCATCTCCGAGAATTGCCATTTGTAATAGATAAAGCCCTTCCAGCTGAAGATGCCTTGGGTGAACTGATCACCATGTAATCCTAGCGTCGCGCGCAAAGGGTCGAGGCGCGTGTCGACATTTGTGGACAAAAGCGCGTCGGCCAGCTTGCCAACCATGCCACCGCTACCATTCGTGGTTTGAAAGGCCATACGGACTAGCGGGGCCATCTCAGCACGGGTAAAGCTTTGCATGCAACTGGAGTCGGCGGGCGATATTGAGAAATAACAATCCGCTGGCTGGTGGTGGTTGCGGCGCAATTGTTCGCGAACCAAAAACGGGTCGAGCGAGGGTAACTCATTCAACAAGCCAAGGACCAGAAAATCCCTTTCAAGCTCTAGTTCACGGTAGCCAACCAAATCGCAAATAGCTTGTCGGAATCCTTTCTGGTTCACAAAAATCGAGCGCCCACCCAATTCCAGATCGTCAAAGTCGAGCGGAAAAATGATTTTCGTCGCGACAGCAGTGGAATTCGGCAAAAGATAAGCTTCGTCCCGACGAAGTCGATGCTTCACGAGAATTGCTCGGTTCAGGAGATCATCGTTAAAAAGCGGAGCCTTTTTGCGCATTGGATCATCCGCATAGCGCTTCGCGACCAGATTCAAGTTTAGCACCCGACTGGTTGATGCAGAGTTCGCGAGGGCAGCTAAGTTACGTATCCCTGACATGGGCCGGCCTGTTAAAATTGCTCTCTGATGCGATTAGTCAGGCATTCGAAATAGTAACAGTGGGTGAAAGACCGGATAAGAAATTCGATAAAACTTTCAGAAAATTCATGCTTTGCTGATGGAAATGGGTATTTGGGCGGTATAAAATAACTAAAAAACAAAAACTTGGTTAATTTTCAGCTTGAAAAGAGTCATTTTTTGGATATTTTTGGACCACATCCTTCGCCATTCACTTACCTTAAAGCAGCCTTCTGAATGGAGGATGAGCTCTATTGCTTCAGCCTTGGACCGTCTCCACCTGCACTGTTGCCGACGCCCATAGGGACTGGCACGCCAGATCCAGCATAATCTGTGTTGATGACGAGCCTCGCATTCAGGTCCAACTTGATTTCCTTTGCGACAACAACGCTCCACTTAGAAGCCTCGGCTACCGACCCGGCAGCATTAATGACCAAGGTCGCCTCTGGCACATAGATGGTGCCCAAAAGCTTGTCGACCGAGCTGGAGGAGATTTCCATATCCTTTTCATTGTTCCGACTGGCCACGATGACGAAGCCTGCCCAACCGCCGCCCGTTCTCCCCGTTAGGGAAATGGCGGAGTTATCAGTTGCAGTGAAGGTTCCTTTCTGGTCAAAGATCAGCACAACGTTATCTCCACGAACTTTAGAGTTTCCTTGCATAATCAGATTTTGACAGAAGTAATGCTCACCCGGTCTGAGCAACAATGTCGCATTGTCTTTAACGATAATCTCTTTCTTGTGGACTGCCGCCGCGAGGTTTTGGGTATCCTTTGCCTCGATTATTATAGGAATCGGATTCAGGTTGTCGCAAGCATTTCCGCGTCTTATGTTTCTGCCCTTGAACGGGTCATTGACGGTTAGAGCGCCATTATTTGCGGCAGGTGCATAGCCAGCGCCGGTCGCAGTCCCGAATGCTTGGATTGTGCCTGCCTTTATGGCTGCGTTGTCTTTTGTCAATATGTCGCGGTTTGAATGGACCAGGCAGTTATCTGCTTGAATACTGGCGTTGCTAATGGCGCTCAGGCCAACAGGATCTTCGTTTTCTGGCAGGGCCAAAATACATAAGGGCTGCCGATTGAGAGCTTCGGCAGTTGCATTGACTTCGATCTTAAATCCGCCAGGTGGCACCATATTGCCGAAGAATGACCCCCGAAGACCGACGCCAGAAACCTGAAAACCGTCTACAGTTTGACTGGCGGTGAAGTTCATCGTGACCCGCGGTGCAAGGTCGGCAACCTGATTAAAAGCGAATGTCTCCGCGAAGCCGCTTGCATTCCGGGCTGCACCTCCGGCAACCGCCAATTCGCGGGCACCCGCCAAAGCCGCGGCGTCTACCGCTGCTTGCATGCGGGATTTTTCGTTTGAGAGGGAAACCATCTCAAGCGTCATCACAACGATCATGGATAGAGGGATCGCCATCAATCCAGTGATCACGACTAGATTGCCGCGTTCACAGCGCCGCTTGGCTTTTCCTCCCGACGACAACAGCATAACCAGTTACCAACCTTCTGAAGTAACGTAACTGTGATCAGAAATTGGTTTAATAAACATTATAATTTTCACAGACGCAGTGAAAGTCGCCGGTTTCGGCAATTAGAGACCTGCTTTTGACCGCTCAATAGATCAATATCTCCCTAAGAACTGTAGCTCGATCATTATGTAGGTCCGTTACCCATAGGCTCGACCTAAACCTACATTCTCGCAAACACGCAGCACGTTCTCTAGAAGGTGACGACGGGATAGTTTTTCGCATCCTAAGTGATGAGTTCACTTATAACAAAAACACATTTTCAACTCTAAACTTGATCCTTGCCTGGCAAATAGCAAAGGCTAGTCCCAGAAATATCAACTTGACGATGCAATCTTCTGATCCTCATTGGTGGCGCGGCGCGACGCTTTATCAAATTTATCCCCGCAGTTTTGCTGATTCCAATGGCGATGGAATTGGCGATTTGTGTGGTGTGACCTCCAAGCTCGACTATGTGTCAGAGCTAGGCGTTGATGGTATATGGCTCTCGCCATTTTTTCCCTCACCCCAGCGTGATTTCGGGTATGACGTCAGTGACCACTACACCATTGATCCCATGTTTGGCACCATGGCAGACTTCGACGCGCTGATTTCACGTGCACACGCGCTGGGCCTCAAAGTCATAATCGATCAAGTTTGGTCTCATACAGCGCTAGAGCATGCTTGGTTCCAAGAAAGCCGACAAAGTCGGACAAACCCAAAGGCGGATTGGTTTGTCTGGGCTGACCCTTTGCCTGATGGGTCCTGCCCAACCAATTGGCAAAGCTGGATGGGCGGAGGCACTTGGACTTGGGAACCAAGGCGGGGCCAATATTATCTCCACAATTTCCTGCCTCAGATGCCAGACCTCAATTTCCATTGTTCTGAGGTTCAAGAGGCAATCTTAAGCGTCGGGCGCTTTTGGTTGGACCGCGGCGTTGATGGTTTCCGGCTTGATACTGTCAATTATTACTTCCACGACAAAGCGCTACGAAACAACCCGCCGAAGGTAGGAGATAGTCCCGCCACGATGCAGCGGCATATCTACAATGTCTGCCAGCCTGAAAACCTGCCATTCTTGAAGCAGATTCGGACGCTTCTGGACCTCTATCCAGGGACCTTTGTCGTGGGTGAAATCGGCTCAGAGGATAACCTCACCCGGATGATTGAATACACGGCTGGCACAGAGCATCTGCATACGGCCTATTCATTTCAATTATTGAGTGATCGGGCCGACCCCCAACATTTTCAAGACGCGATGCAGCCTTGGACAACAGGGGCCGGGGCTTCGGCTTGGCCATCTTGGGCGCTTAGTAATCATGACTGCGCCCGCGTCGCCAGCCGGTGGAAGCTTGGAGCACCCACACACCAAGTTGCTCAGTTTGCTCTGGCGCTTTTAGTTTCCCTGCGCGGCACAATCTTTCTCTACCAAGGCGAGGAACTGGGTCTCACCCAAGCTGACTTAGCCTATGAGGATTTGCGCGATCCGTTAGGCCTTGCGAATTGGCCCCTAAACAAGGGCCGTGATGGATGCCGTACCGTACTGCCTTGGTCGCATGATGAGGAAATCTTGGGCTTTTCCACCGTTAAACCTTGGCTCCCGATAATTGAGACGCACAGAGATCAAAGCGTGGATATCCAATCAAAGGATCCAGCTTCGGTTTTGGCTTTTGCCCAACGCGCGATTTCGTTACGGCAGTCGAACCCAGCTTTGCGTCTGGGTGGCTTTAGCGTGCTTTATGAGGATGAGGCCTGCCTCATTTTTTCGCGCTCTTTGGGCGAAGCTTCGTGCTTTGCAGGCTTCAATTTCTCCGGCGAGACGCGCACGATCCCCGGCTTGTGCCTTCGCGGAAAACAACCGGATTTGGTCGTCGGCGGTATTCAGTTTGCCGAGGATGAGGTCACCCTCGGGCCAGTTTCTGCCTTTCTGATCTCTCTAAATCCGCTTTAAAGCCGAGGATTCAAATCATGACTTTTGCTCTCGATGGTGATCTTGACCGTCCCTTTAACCTAACGCCTGAGCACATTGGCCAGTTTGAGCAGGATGGCTTTATTCATCTGAAATCCGTTCTGCCCCCCGACGTTCTAGCCGATTATGGCCGCGATATCACACAATTGACGATCGCACTTTCGACCCAGACCAAGCCTTTGGAAGAGCGCACGACTTATGATCGTGCCTTTCTGCAAGTTATGAATTTGTGGGAGCAGAGCGCACGGGTCAAATCCTTCGTCATGGGAAAGACATTGGGCCGGATCGCTGCAGAGTTGCTAGGTGTACGGGGCGTGCGCCTCTATCATGATCAATCGCTCTATAAAGAGCCCGGTGGTGGCATCACCCCGGCTCATGCCGACCAATATTATTGGCCGCTTTCCACCGATCGCACCGTCACCGCTTGGATTCCGCTTCAAGACGTTCCTACCGACATGGGTCCGCTTTGCTTTTATGCTGGCAGCCAACATGAAGCCTTTGGCCGCGACCTTGGCATTTCCGATGAAAGCGAGGCCGCGATTACAGCGATGATGGAATCCCGCTGCTTTCCCTTCGTTCAAAATCCTTATGAATTGGGTGATGTCAGTTTCCATTTGGGTTGGACCTTTCATAAGGCTGGCCCCAATGTCTCCAGCAGCCCCCGTAGCGTGATGACCGTGATCTACATGGACGCGGATATGGTTCTGCAAGACCCCGCAAACGCCATTCAGGAGGGTGATTGGGCACAATGGTGCCCGGGTGCGCGTATCGGCGAAATCATTCGCACCCCCAAAAACCCGGTTATCTTCGAGGGAAAAGGGTGAGCGCGGTGGCAGATGCTGTAACTCGCACGGCCCTTGCCGCGATTACCAATGGCCAGGGCGGGTTCGTCCTCGACAGGGTATTGGTTCGTGCGCCGATAGGCGATGAGGTGCGGGTTGCACTGGGTGCAGCGGGGGTTTGCCATACGGATTACGCCTCCTTGTCTTGGGATGGTCCGTTAGTGGCGGGGCATGAGGGGGCTGGTTGGGTTGAGGCTGTTGGTCCCGATGTCCACGACTTAGAACTTGGCACCCGCGTTTTGCTTAACTGGGCTATTCCGTGTGGTCAGTGTAAGCAATGTGAAACCGGGCACGCCAATATCTGCGAGCGTTCGCACGGTATTGATCTTGCGCGTTTGGGTTCAAGTCGAGCTGGCCAAGATCATACGATGTGGCAAGGCCAGTCGATTGAGCGCGCCTTTAACCTTGGGACGTTTGCTGAATTTACGCTGGTGCGCCGTTCCGCAGTGACGCCGCTTCTGCCTGAAATCCCTTTAGAGCAGGCATGTATTCTTGGCTGTGGTGTGATGACGGGTGTCGGCTCGGTCTTAAATATTGCGCAACCCCAGCCGGGCGATAGTCTTGCCATTGTCGGCTGCGGTGGCGTTGGCCTGTCGGTAGTCCAGGGTGCGCGCTTAGCCGGTGTCACCAAGATTATCGCGATCGACTTGCGTCAGGATAGTTTGGACCGTGCCAAACACATGGGGGCAACCGACCTAATTCTCGCCAGTCCTTCTGATGCTCGTTATGATCAGCTTACCTCTCAGATTAAGACTTTGACCGCTGGGCGTGGGGTCGACTTTGCCTTTGAGGCAACCGGGGTTGCTGCATTGGCCTTCCTGCCTTTGCGACTGGTACGCAATGGTGGGATGGCGGTTCAAGTCAGCGGCTCACATGGACCCGTTGAGGTGCCCATGCCTTGGTTCTGGTGGGATAAGCGCTACGTGACACCGCTCTATGGGGGCTGCGAACCGGACCGCGATTTCCCGCGCCTCATGAGGTGGGCGGTCGAAGGTGCCCTTGATCTGCCGTCCATGATCTCCAAAACCTATCGCTTGGAGACCTTGGGTGCGGCGATCGACGATATGTTGGCTGGGCGCACCGCCAAAGGCGTCGTAATTTTTGAAAAGGGTCGGTCGCATGTTTAGGACCTTTGAACGCGCTGAGCTGACGGCTGACCCGAAGGGCCTTTCCCACATAACAGTCAAGAGCAAGGCATTGGGGCGACGGGCGGATGTGACTGCTTTCGTGCCTGAAGATGTGGAGGAAGGAACATCCCTGCCAATCGTTACCCTGCTGCATGGTGTTTATGGCTCGCATTGGGCTTGGGCGTTTAAAGGCGAAGCGCACCTCACCGCCCGGGCCTTGATGTAAAGGCGAAGCGCACCTCACCGCCCGGGCCTTGATGACGCAAAAATTGATCTCCCCCATGATACTTTTGATGCCGTCAGATGGCCTTTGGGGCGACGGCTCTGGATACGTTCCACATGCGGATGCTGACTATGAGCATTGGATTGTCGAGGAAGTTCCATCGATCGCTTACCAATTGGCAAAGGCTTGTAGCCCAGCTTCGCCGCGCTATCTTGCCGGGCTGTCGATGGGTGGCTTTGCAGCGCTTCGTCTGGGTGCGAAATATCCCCGCC
>JBEAVQ010000127.1:0-6151 GCA_041160865.1 Pseudomonadota bacterium
GGTTGAGCTTCAAACAGCGCATCGGTTTCGGTCTGATTGGCCACGCGGCCGAGGCGTTCCTGCGCCATGTGGGTGTATGAGGTTGCTGCTGCAATTGTCGATAAAAGCAACAAAGCAATTACGCCAACCAAGGCCACGCGCGAGCGCACCATTAAGGCAAGCTCAGCCCACGCGATTAGACGGGCGCGCTTCATGCAGCGGCGTGCCCGACGCGTGCATGGATGAATGCGCCATAGAGAGCTTGTAGATCAAACCTTGGATTTGCACCTTGGGCTTGCCACTCTGACGCCAATTTGCCGTCGATGATCAGGCCGATCGTATCGGCGACATCAACGGCACCCAAAAGATCATGGGTCACCATTAAAATCGCCACCTCACTCGCCTTAAGGTCCAAGAGGAGAGCATGGAAATCCTGCGTCGCTTGCGGGTCCAGACCTGTTGTTGGCTCATCGAGCAGCAGCACGGGTGTTCGGCGCAACAAGGCAAGCGCGATGGCCGTCTTCTGGCGCATGCCTTTGGAAAAAGCACCTAAGCGTTGGTCTTGCGCGGAAGGGTCTAGTCGGACTTGCGCAAAGGCCTCTTCAATCTGGGCCTTGGTGCGTGATTGGTCAGCTAGGCTCAAAAAATAGTCCACGTTTTCGCGCGCAGTTAGATGCTCATAGAGGGCAACTGTTTCCGGCAAATAGGCGACTGCGGCGCGTACAGCATCAGGTTCCTCGGCGGGGGCCTTGCCGTCTACTAGAACCTGCCCACTCATAACGGGCAAGAGGCCCAAAGTGGCAAACAAGGCAGTGGACTTTCCAGCACCATTGCCACCCAGCAGAGCGTAAATATGCCCCGCTGGGACGCTCAGCGTCAGGCCGTCCAGCACGCTGCGACCGCCGCGCTTCACCACCAGTTCGCTAAGCGACAGACCTTGACCCCCCATCCTATCGCACCCCTAGAAACTGTAGCGCAAAGCCACCGTCACGTTGCGCGGGGCACCCGGTGCAACCCACAGCCTGCTGAATGAGTTGGTGTAGAATGTCGTGTCGGCCAGATTATTGACCTGAGCCGAGACTTCCAAATCATCGGTCAGATCATAAGTCGCAAACAGTCGTAGCGTCGTATAGGCGGGCAAATCAAAGGTCGTGGCCGTTTCACCTAGACGCTCGCCCACATAAAGCAGACCACCGCCGATCTCCAACTCGCGCCCGCCGACCTCATATTCTTTCGAGACGAGCGCGCTCAACGTATGCTCAGGCACATTGATCAGGCGGTCACCCTTTTTAATCAGCATCGCAAAATTGGGATCGAGGCCATCCTTGGCAACTTGCGCGTCCACAAAAGCATAAGACAGGCGCAGGTCTAATTCGCCGGGCAATTCTGCCGACACATCAACTTCAAGACCACGGCTTTCGGCTTCGCCAATGGCCAGCGAGAAGCCTGCATTGAGCGGATCTGCCGTGATGATGTTCGTTTTGGTCATAGAGAAGGCAGCAATCGTGGCTTCCAAGTCGCCATCCAACAAGGTGATCTTGCTGCCCAATTCGAAGGATTCAGACTCCTCGGGCGCGAAGGCTGTACCGGCAAAATCTGTCCCCGAATTCGCTCTGAAACCTTGGCCATAAGACCCATAGAAGGTGAAGGCGTCACTGGCTTCAAAGACAAAACCGGCTTGCGGGCTGAACTTGGTATCGCCGAAAGATGTCGAGCTATTGTTGGCCCGGTTCAAGCCAGAGCTGGAGAAATCGTCATACCGCCCACCCAAGCGGATTTGGAGTCGATCACTCAATTTGATTTGGTCTTGAATATAAAAGCCCCAAGCCTCTTGCTCGTCCAAGCGATTGGTTTGTGGACCCGGTGTTGGCAACGGGAATTGGCCATAGATGGGTTTGAAAACACTGATTACATTGCCCGCAGCAGGGCTTGGGTTGCCCGCAACCGAGGGTGGCCGAAAGCGCAAGAAGAGCTGGTCATTGGAGAATTGGTCAAAGTCGAAGCCTGCCAAGAGGCGATGCTCCAGCGCGCCGGTTTCAAACCGCCCGCTGATTTCAGCGCGATAGACGGTGTGTTCGGCTTCATAATCGCGGAAGCGGCGCTGGCGGGACAGGGTTTGACCATCGACAAATAGGCGCTGCCGCGCTGTGGCGAGCTCGGCTTCGGTGGAGAAGCCTTCTAGATCGGTGCTGCGATACCCTGCTCCGACCAAAAGGCTCCAATCATCATTAAAGTCATGTTGAAGCTGCAATTGATGGCCGATCGCATCGGCCTCAAGTGGTCCATCACCTGGCTCGCCGAGGAAACGCGAGGTTGGAACAACATCCAACTTGTTATTGAGTGAAATGACGCCGCGATCAAAGGGCAGTTCTTGGCGTGTGATTTCGCCTTCATAAGTTAGGCTGGTCTTCGGATTGATCCGCCATTGCGCGGAAGGAAAAATCCCAGAGCGCGTGGACTCAAGCGTATCGCGGAAACTATTGCTCTGCTCGTAAAATCCGTTCAGGCGTACCGCAACGATCTCGCTCAAAGGGCCCGTCCAATCGCCATCGACGCGGACTTTGTCAAAGCTGCCGACGGCGACCCCAATCGCGCCTTCTGCCTCAAACTCGGGCTTCTTGGTGACCAGATTAACAGCACCGCCCGGCTCGCCGCGGCCAAACACGGCCGCGCTGGGACCTTTTAAGATCTCGATCCGTTCAATCCCAACAATGTCGCGTGGTCCGCCGAAGCCACGACCGGCATTGAAGCCATTAACCAGATAACCGCTGGGCAAATTCTCGTCGCCTGCAAAGCCACGCACGGCGAAATTATCCCAAAGGCCACCAAAGTTGTTTTGGCGCGCCATGGATGCCGACAAGTCCAACGCATCGGAAAGACGGTTGATCCCAACTTCCTCCAACGTGTCTGCCTCCAGAATGTCGACAGATTGGGGCGTCAGCTTCAAGGGAATGTCCGCCCGATAGGCTTGACGCTGCGCGGTCACGACAATGGTCTCCGCTTTGTCTTCCTTTTGCGCGGGATCGGCATAGGCCACAAAAGGTGTCAATGTAGCGCTAATCAAGGCGCTGGATAAAAATGAAAGGCGTCGAATGGTCATAGTGCCTCAGCGCGTCCTTAATTCGTCATCATCTGCGTTTGGAAAAATCTCCCTGCTTTGTTATATTATCACATAACAGAAGTAAGATGGAAAATGCAGCGGCAAGGCTGAAATCTTATGTGCGCATCAACAGCTTGAACAATCCGAGGCCGAGGTAATTGCCTCTTCACTCGAGAACGTGTTTGAGCAAAAATAATAGATCAGTTTTAGAGCGAACCGCTTCTGGCATGGGGGAATTATTCACGAGTCTGGATGCGCTAGCTATTTCCGTTTGCGTGGTCTTGACCCTTGCTTGAAAACGGACAGGCAACGGATTGACGAGGTTTAATCTGTGCGAGCCGCGCAGATTTCACTTATCATCATCTTCGGTAGCTTTTGCCCCGGGTAGGATGTGCACCCTGATCCGCCGGCTATCGACAAAATAGCGTTGCGCTAGGGCTTGGAAGTCCTCACGATTTAAGGAGCGCAAAGTGGGTAAATAGTCCGTTTGAGACTGCCAAGGGCGAGCCTCGCGCTCACCAATGTCGCGTTTGGCCAGCGCGTCAGATATTGTCGATACCCAACATTCGTTGGCTTCGCAGTCTTTGGGCTTGTTTTCCAGCAAGGGGCTACGAGCGCGGGAGACTTCATCCTCGGTGGGGCCATGGGCTGCGAGGTCTGCAGCAATTTTTCGGATGCGGGCTTCCACGCTCTCGACATCTTTTGGCAACACAACCGCGGAAGTCGCCAGAACTACATTGTCGCCATAGCCTGGCAGCCGTGAGATTCTGACCGACGGCGAGTAGGTTTGGCCATAGACTTCACGAATCTCGTCATTGGCTCGGATTTGAAAAATCTCACTCAGCAAATCGAGGGTATAGGTATCTGGACCTCTCTCAACATTCTGGATTTGCCATGCAACATGGACGAGGGCCTGATCAGACTTGCCACTATGTTGAAAGACTTGCGCAGGCCCACCGCCATCCCGCAAGTGCCATTTGCGCGCAACTTCGATGCCAGCGTCCACGCCACGCCGTTTAGGCAGCGCGCCAAATCTGCTCCCGACCGCCTCGAGTGCCGAATCAAGAGTCATATCGCCGACGATGATGACACTGATCGGGGCGTCATTGAGAAGGGTAAGGAGCCTCTCATTGGCTTCCGCGACATTTGTGTTCAGATAGGCTTGCAGAGTCTCCTCTGGCGTTAGAGACGCAAAGAGCGGCGAGCCAGTTTGATAAAGGCTTGCGCGCTTCCGCCGAAGCACATCTTCGGCCGTTTGTTGGCGTCCGAGCAAATATTGCTTGAGCCTTTCCGCGTATAATTGAACACTTTCAGTGCCCAGTCTGGGTGACACTATTTGGGCAAGCAGAACATCCAGAGTTAAGTTCAGGCCGACCTGAAGTGTGTCTGTCGTTATGCGGATGCGTACAAGGCCAACATCTTGGTTTCTAGGACTTAAGTCCGTATCTTTGAACGCCTCGCTGAGGTCTGAAGCCTTGAGGTTCGCGAAGCCTCCACGTAGCCATTCCTGCTCGGCTATTCCGGCCCAAATGCCATCTCCATCGCCAAAGGCGAGCCATCCGGCCCCCAACTGTACCGCAATTGCGACTTGGCCGGGTACCTTGGGCTGTGTCGGATCGGTGACCTTTGTTGGATTGGGCTTAACAACCAAGGTCACGCCATTTTCAAACCGAACAAAGTCCGCATCTAAGCCCGGTTCCCGCCAACGCCCGGCAAGCTTACCTGCTGGGCCCAGTTTCAAAGGCTCAAATCGGACTGGCTTAATGACTTGCCGCGGCGGGATCGGGGCGGCCAAAATCTCGCGCCAGAGCGCCAAGACACTGGCTTCTGTCACGCTAGGGTCTTGGGTCGTGATCAAAAACCGGGGTTGGACGCCCTGCCAATAAAAGCGCAGCTCTTCATTCAGACGCGCGACCGTGATCTGTTCGTATTCACGCAAACGCTGCGCCTGTCTTGTTGCTGGATCTTGCTTTGCCGTTGGGGTCAAGTTGTAGGTGAGAGCACGCAGGATATCCTCTGCTTTGCTGCCGGAATTATCAAAGAAGTCGTCTAAGCCGCTTGAGGGCCTTTCACGCGTCCAGTTTGCTATGGCACGATCCCTTTCTTCTCTTGAAATCCCGTCGCGCAGAACTTGTCTCATCTCCAGCGCAATGGCCTTCATGCCGCGTTGCCAATCCCGATTGCGGGGGGCAAAGTCAATTTGCGCGCGCCAACCCATACCGGGGTAATTCATCGGCACCGCAAATGGCCCACCGTATGAGCCGGACAAATAGGGTGGCGGATCGCCTTGCTCTGCAGCCAAGCCGAGGCGTTGGTTCACGATGTTGAAGGCAAGAAGGCGCACATATGAACTTATGCTTTCTTCCTCGCGGCTTCCCGGTTCGAAGCGGCGCGGGTCCGGTCGTTCTGCTTGGATCACGAATTCTTCCGAAGCAGTATTCGAACGATCAATATAGACCGCAAATTTGTTCTCTTCCCATTGCCCTTCACTTGACTTGGGTGGGTTTGGCTCGTCGAGGGCGGGCTTCCAGCCTGAAAACCGCTCTTTAATCAGGGCTTCAGTCGTATCCACATCAATATCGCCAACAATCACCAAAATTACCCGATCAGGGCGATACCAGCGCTGATAAAAGGCACGTAGGCTTTGGGATGTTACGCCCTTAATGCTCTGATCGGTCCCGATCGGGTCTCGATTTGTGTCTCGGACGCGGGGATAGAGAAGCTTATTGCGGTCTAGATAGCGGTCTCGCAGGGGCGAGGAACGGGCGATCAGTTCGCTCGAAACAATTCCTTTTTCCCGATCAATCGCATCTTGGGCCAAGCTCAGCCGATCAGCAGTCTCACGAAACAAGTCCAGCGCCAGCTCCAATCGCCCGTCGCCAGCCTTTGGGATGTCTAGTGTGTATAGGGTTTCATCCGTGCTGGTCGAGGCATTGACGTGGCGACCAAAGGCGGCACCCAGTCGCTCCATGCGTTTAATGAACTCGCCTTCAGGCACATTGGCCGAGCCATTGAACGCCATGTGCTCCAAGAAGTGCGCATAGCCTAGTTGGTGATCTTCCTCATAGTTGG
>JBEAVQ010000128.1:0-6490 GCA_041160865.1 Pseudomonadota bacterium
GATCTGCGATATGCCTTTGAAGACGGGCCATCCAGCGCAGCTTGTAGTCAAACTTCTCGGTGCCCAAGGGATTGCCATTTGGACAGTATAGATTGGCGACTCGCACGGCGCCGGTCGGCGTAGCGACTTCGACTTCGAGATAGCGAGCTTGTAAATCTTCATCATCGCCCGGCAGTCGGCTAAGTGCCACTTCTGCAGGTAATCGGGTCAGTATCGCGACACCATTATAGCTCTTTTGGCCAGAAATGAAGCAATTGTAACCTGCATCTTCAAGTGCTTCGCGCGGAAACTTTGGCTCTTCGCACTTGATTTCCTGAATGCAAACAACGTCGGGAGTGGCCTCGGCCAGCCACTCCAACAGGTTTGGCAGGCGCGCGTTGACAGAGTTGACATTAAAAGTCGCGATGCGCATTAGTCTGGCCCTAAGTGTCGAAGTCTGCAGTATGATTTACGTGATTTCGACCAGTTTGATAGTCCTGATTAGAGGTTCCTGCATGACACGCTCCAATTCTGCGCTTCGCGCCCCTTCTTATCTGGCTGCTGGCCTGATTGCTATCGTTGGCGGATTGGCTTGTGCCAGCGCTGCTTTGGCACAAACGCCAGCACAGACTTCGCCTTCAGAGCCCTCCCAACAGTCGACCACCGCTCTAGCCAGCCCTGGAGCGACCGAAGCGCAAGCGCGCGTTGCCAAGCCAAAGCGGCGCGGTGCCCGTATGGTCTGTAAGCAGGAAGCCATTCTTGGGACACGCCTGAAATCCACACGGACTTGCCGGACTGCAGACGAATGGCGTCGCATCTCACGTGGCTTCCAAGATCAGCTCAAGGCCACCACGGATAAGGGTGGAGCCGTCTTTAGCAGCAACTAAGATCTGGCTCTAAAAGCCTTTGAATACGGCAAGCTCGTCTAATAGCGCGCGCTCAGTCCGAAGCTGATTGATCGGCGCGTCTTTGTCTTCATAGCCAAGTGCCAGCCCACAATAGATCACTTCATTGTCGGGCAAGGCAAAATGGGCGGCTAAACTTTCGCGCACCATGCCCCAAGCCTCCTGCATGCACGTTGCAAGGCCACGCTCTTCGGCGACCAAACAGATGGTTTGCATCAGCATGCCGACATGGGCCCATTGCCCATGGCCCATCGACCGGTCGATGACAAAGAAAATTGCTACTGGCGCGCCAAAAAACTGATAATTGCGCGACATTTGGCCCAACCGCCCCAGCTTATCTTCACGCGGGATACCAAGGATCTGATACATATCTTCCCCGACTTTGTAGCGCCTCGTACGGTGGGGTTCCTTGACTTCAGCGGGATAGATTGGGAATTCGCCCGCTTCGCCACGCGGGTTTTCATTGAGCGACTTTTGGGCCAATGCAACAACCGCATCGCGCTCTTCCCCCGCAACGACGATCATCTTCCACGGTTGCAGATTGCCGCCTGAAGGTGCGGCGCGCGCAATGTCCAACAAGGCGCGAACCTCCTCTAATGGAACGAGGTCAGGCTTAAAGGCGCGCACAGATTTGCGTTGCTTAACAGCGGTTTCGACATTCATGGCTTTTTCCCTGATTTGGTGTTTTTTCTGAGACTAAGGCCAAACACCGGGCGAGGGCAAGCTGGAGTCGGTCTGTTTCTTTAAACAGAAAAACTAACACCACAGCCGCAAGATGATTTTGCATTTGGATTGCGGATCTTGAACGACGATCCAATTAAATCATCGACCCAGTCAATTTCCGCACCTTCTAAGAAGGGAAGGGAGACTTGGTCGACCGCCACTTTTGCTGCGCCTTTTTCGATGATGATATCATCCTCGCCTGCGCTTTCTGCAAAACCGAACTCATACTGAAAGCCAGAACAACCGCCACCATTGACCGCTACCCGAAACAAAGCCGCACCGGGTTCGGTGGCAATAAGGTGTCCAATTTTCGCCGCTGCGGAATCTGAAACAGAGAAACCTGACTGCATGAACGTAAGCCTATCTTCGTTTAAGAGCGCAAAAAGGCAGCTTGAACGCCAAGCTGTTTTCTTTTCCGTCAACTTTATCCCTATATGGGGGAGAAACTTGTTTTGAGGAAGACCCTGATGCCTGTTCTATCTCGTCTGGCACCATTTGCCGCTGATTCTGCCCAAAGTCGTGGTAGACGTTGGCCTGAAGCGGAAAGCAAGACGCGCTCGCCCTTTGAACGCGACCGCGATCGGATCATTCATTCAACGGCCTTTCGTCGTCTAAAGGGCAAGACACAAGTGTTTGTCGCGCATGAAGGCGATCACTTCCGCACCCGCCTCACCCATTCTTTGGAAGTCGCCCAGATTGCACGCTCAGTCTCGCGCAGGCTCGGCCTCAACGAGGATTTGGCAGAAGCCTGCGCCTTGGCCCATGATTTGGGCCATCCGCCATTCGGACATACGGGAGAGCATGCGCTTGATGATTGCATGAAGCCCTGGGGCGGATTTGACCATAATGCTCAGACATTACGCGCAGTGACCCGACTCGAGAGCCGATATCCAACCTTTGACGGCCTAAACCTGACATGGGAGACCTTGGAAGGAACCGTCAAGCACAATGGGCCGATGTTGGTGAACGGGGCCGCGCTCGAAACTCTAGCCCCGGTTTGGCAGGACCTTAATGCCGAGTTCGACATGGGACTGACAACATTTGCTTCCGCAGAGGCCCAAGTAGCAGCAGTCGCAGACGACATCGCCTACAACAACCACGATATTGATGATGCGCTCACGGGTGGCATTTTTAGCGATGCAGAATTGTGTGACAGCGTGCCTTTGGTACGCGAAGTCTATGATGCTGCGGCCAAGGATTATCCTAATCTTGATTTAGGCCGGATGCGCGGCGAAGTCATTCGCCGCTTGATTGGGATTTGGGTGAATGATCTTGTGGTTGAGAGCCAGCGGCGTATTGCGCTTTATCAGCCACAATCGGTGGATGAAGTGCGTGCTTTACCGCAGGCCTTGGTTGGGTTCTCCGATGAAATGATCGAAAAGGCCGCGACCTTGCGCGAATTTCTCTATGCAAAAATGTATCGGCATTGGCGGATGAATCGCTCGCGAAGCCAAGCGAGGCGAATCGTTCGCGAGTTATTCGACGTTTTTCTGGCCGAACCTGATACTTTGCCGCCGATTTGGTTGCATCTCCACAGCAAAGACTCCACGAAGGCAGCACGGATTGTGTGTGATTACATCGCTGGAATGACTGATGATTTTGCGATTGATGAGCATCGCAGGCTCTTTAATCTCGATCGCACCTTGTAACAAGGGGCTGGCGCCGACTTATTTGAGAGTTACAAGAAACTTTCTTTTAAGTCTGGAGTAGATTCGTATGGCCAACCGGGATCGTGATTCCTTTGACGATTACGACACTGATGATCAAGACGATGGGTTCTTGACCTTTGACGCGCGCGAAGAAGAAGAAGACCGCAGCCGTGGCCCGCTGATTATTGTTGGCATCGTCGCGGTCCTGGCTTTGATCGGCGTTGTGTTTTGGCAGGTCTATCAGTCCAGCCGTGAGCCCGGCGAAACCCCGCAAGTTGCGGCAGACAGCGGATCGTTCAAGGCACCAGGTGACCTGTCGGCGACCTCGCCCGTTGTTGGCTCTGATCTTGATAAGGGCGTGTTTGACGCCGCTAGCGGTGCTTCGGCCCCCGCGCTTGAAGTTCAGCCAACGATCCCGGCAGAAGCGCCTATGTTGACGGATGGCAGCGCTGCCCCTGCCGCAGTTGCACCAGCCCTGGCACCAGCTGTAGTGGCTCCGCCACGCCAAGTGGCTGCGGCTACAACTAAGCCTGCTGCGACGACGGCTGCCGTGAAACCAGCAACGCCTGCCCCAGCGACAAAGCCAGCGCCAGTGGTCACCAGGACCGCAACGCCTGTGAAAGCACCTGCGAAGGCACCTGCCCCGGCGGCGCCGAAGGCGGTGCCCGTGCCCGTGCCCGCGGCGGCGGCTGCTTCGGCGGGTTTCGCAGCACAATTGGGCTCGTTTAAGGATAAGGCATCAGCTGATACCGCTTTGGCGCGCTTCCGTGCTTCTGGCCTGTCGGGGCCTGTTTCGATTGTTGCCGCAGACCTCGGTGCCAAAGGGACCTGGTATCGGATTCGCGCTACGGGCTTTGAAAGCCGGTCGGAAGTGGATGTCTTCTGCGGCAAGGCTCGCAATGCGGGTGCCCAGTGCATTCCAGCTTCGCGCTAAGATGAGGATTGGGCGACCCTAGCATGTCTGTCGCCTGTGTCATCGATGTGGCAGGGCCGGTCCTGACCGTGCAAGAGCGGCGCTTGTTTGCCGCGAGCGATCCTTGGGCGTTCATCCTGTTCGGTCGTTCGTGTGAGACTCCCGCTCAAATTCGTGCCTTGTGTGAGGATTTGCGCGACAGTGTCGGACGTGCCTGTCTGATTTTTATCGATCAAGAAGGCGGGCGAGTTCAGCGGTTGGCTCCTCCTGTCTGGCCGCGCCTACCCGCTTTGTCCTTTTACGGTAAGCTATGGCATGACAATCCTGAATATGCTTTGGAAGCCTGCAACCTGCATCACCAGATCATGGGCGAGATGCTGACCGACGTCGGTATAAGTGCCAATTGCGCACCCTGCTTGGACTTGCGGCTGGAGGGGGCAAGCAGCGCGATCGGCGACCGAGCCTTGTCTGCTAATCCCCGCTGCGTTGCAGATTTAGGTCAGGCTGGCCTTGCGGGTCTGAGAACTGCCGGTGTCGCGGGCGTTTTGAAGCATCTGCCAGGCCAAGGCCGCGCCGCTCTCGACAGCCATGAAGCTTTGCCCCGCATTACAGCTTCGAAAGAGGTGTTGGAACAAGACCTGCTGCCATTCCGTGCTAACCGATCGGCACCCATGGGCATGATTGGCCATGTTGTGTTTGAAGCGATAGACCCAGACGCGCCAGCTAGTCAGTCCGCACCCGTCGTGCAAACCTGGATCCGCGAGGCCATGGGATTTGATGGCCTTTTGATGACGGATGATTTGACGATGAAGGCCCTCGACCAACCTGATGAGGTCAAAGCCGCCCGCGTGTTTGGTGCTGGTATTGATATCGCCATGCGCTGTCATGGTACGCTGGAGGAGCGCAACGCGTTTCTGAAGTTGTGCCCGTCGCTGTCTGGGCCAAGCCTTGCTCGGGCTCAGCGCGCCGAAGCCTATGCGCCTAAACCCACTTTGGCGCTTGAGCCGGAACAATTATGGTCGCGCTTTACTGAGCTGACCGGCTGGGAGCGTGGCATGACCTTGTCTATTTCGCCCGATCCAACCCAAAAAGCATGGGCCTAAGATGGCTAGTGACGACGTCCTTGAAGCGGCCTTGCGCGGCGTGGGCGAAAGCGACATCGCCTTTAGTGTCGATCTTGATGGCTATGAAGGCCCGCTGCACGTCTTGTTGCGCTTGGCTCGGGACCAAAAGGTGGACTTACGCCGCCTATCCATCCTGAAATTGGCCGAACAATATCTTGAGTTTGTCGCCGCCGCGCGATCAGCACGGATTGATCTTGCCGCCGACTATTTGGTCATGGCCTCTTGGCTGGCCTATCTTAAGTCTCGCCTTTTATTGCCGCGCAAGGAAAGGCCGGCTGGCGAAGAGCCTGTTGAAGACATTGCCGCGCATTTGGCTTGGCGGCTTGCACGCCTTGATGCCATGCGTGCTTCCGCCGAGGCGCTCTACCAGCGTCCTCAGCAGGATTTGGACTTCTACACGCGCGGTGCGCCGGAAGAGACCGCCGTCACCGAAATCCCTTTGTGGGAGGCAACGATCCTCGACCTCTTGCGTGCGTATGCCGATCAACGCGTGCGCGGGGTAGAGACCAAGCATGAAGTTAAGGCTTGGCCAGTTTATTCCCTTGACGATGCTCGCAAACGGCTAGAGCGATTGATGCCACGAGCAAAGGACTGGCAGGCACTAGGTGAATTTGCCCCACCTGTAACGACGTTCACGAAAGAACCCCCTAGCGCAGCTTCTCGCTATGCCAGCCTCTTGGCAGCCAGCCTTGAACTTGCCAAACAGGGCAAGCTCGCCGTGCGGCAATTGGAACATTATGCGCCCCTCTATGTGAAGGCCGGGCCGGAGACTTTGGTGTGACGCAATCGGAAGACGATAGCACCGACGACCGCACCTCGCCGGAGGCAATCGCCGCTGCGGTGCGCAGTTTGGCCCGTTGAAGCACTCCTGTTTGCGAGCGCTGAGCCCGTGCGCGCTTCAGCCATCGCTGCGCGTTTGCCCGAAGGGGCTGATGTGGGCGGCGCACTCGCGCGCTTGAAGCGCCGGTATGTTGGTCGTGGCGTCGTTCTTGCTGAGGTGGCGGGCGGTTGGCGGTTTCAAACCGCACCCGATCTGGCCTTTTTGATGGAAGAAAAGCGCGAAGAGCCGCGCAAATTGTCCAAAGCTGCTCTCGAAACCTTGGCCATCATTGCTTATCATCAGCCCTGCACCCGCTCTGACATTGAAGAAGTGCGCGGTGTAGGCGTTGGTCGCGGCACGCTGGACCTTCTGATGGA
>JBEAVQ010000038.1:0-21850 GCA_041160865.1 Pseudomonadota bacterium
ACGGCTGCCATCGTGCGAATATGACCCAAATGATAGGGCGTCTCGCGCAACATCAGCACAACGCGCCGACGTTCCTTTAGTTGAACGTCTGCTGCCCGCGTCAACAAGTTTGAGGTCACGCCGGTGGCAATCTCACCCATGGTACGCACCGAGCAGGGCGCAATCAGCATGCCGTCTGTCTTAAAAGAGCCTGATGCGATCGAGGCCCCCACATCGGCGATCTTGTGCACGTAGGAGGCGCGACTCTTCAATGCGGTGGAGTTGGGCAAGCCCTCTGATGCGAGAGTCAGTTCGGCCGCTTTGTGCGAGAGTCAGTTCGGCCGCTTTGGTCAGTACAAGGTGTGTTTCGACCCCAAGCTCGGCCAGCATGTCCAAGGCGCGGACACCATAAACAGCGCCCGAAGCTCCACTTATCCCTATTATCAAGCGCTTTGACATGATCCTGATATACCTTGTTTGGCATGCGACAAAAAAGTACTTGGCGATTCCCCTATCACGTGTTTCCCTACAGGTCTCTGAACGCAAAGGAGGCCGCCACATGGCGATTGAAGCGCATATCCGTGAATTGTCCGATAAACATGCAAAGCTTGATTTAGCGATCCAAAACGAAATGAAAAGCCTAGCCTCAAGTGACGCACAGATTGCCGCTCTAAAACGACAGAAACTCAAGCTCAAAGAAGAGCTTGAGAATTTGCGACGACGACACTGACATCTTCCATCTCGGAAAAAAAGGGGTCCAACTGGGCCCCTTTTTGTTTGCGGTTAGGTGCCCGCCTTCTTAAGACCCCGGCTTCACCACAATCTGCATTTGCCAGATTTGATCCGCAGGCTTCCCTGCTTCAAATTCCCAGGGCCGCGCATAACGCAGAACCAAGGCTTGGCCGGTCGTGGCTTGCAAGTCCACGGGGGCAGAACTGGTTTTGAAGCGGAAGCTGGTCCAGTCATTGCCGCCCACCATGCGTTGTGCTCGCCCTTTAGGGTTTTCGGGCTCTGACTTCTTGTCGACCAAGACCACACCCGCAGGCAAGGTCTGAACTTCCCACGAATAGCCTGCCGTAGGCGTGCCCAGTAATTTCACCTCAAAGCTCTGCCCAGCAAACAGAGTCGTGGTGGTGCCGGTGTCGGCGACGGTAAAAATCATGGCCTTGGACTTTTCGGCTTGAGGCTGATTGGCACAGCTACTGAGGGCAACAAGACCCAATCCAAGTAGGGCCAGTGGCTTTAAGTTGGTCATAATACGAACCTTTCGGCCCCGGATTAGGGCAGTGGCGGACTAGGCTAGAAGCGCGCTGCCCACGCCTCAATCGCTTCAGCATGGGTCTGCTTCTCGCCTGCGGTCAAATAGCTGCCGTTAAAGCTGTTATGCGCCAGTGTCACCAGCTCATCCTTACTGAGGTCCAGAGCCTTGGCGATGGTATGCCAATTGGCGTTGATATAGCCGCCGAAATAGGCCGGATCGTCAGAGTTGATCGTGGCTTTGAGGCCCTTTTCCAACATGGAGCGCAGGGGGTGCTGGGTGAGGTCATGGACCACACACAAGGAGAGGTTTGACAGCGGGCAAACGGTCAAGGTCAGGCCATCTTGGGCGATGCGCGCCACCAAGGCTTCATCCTCTAAGGCGCGATTGCCATGGTCAATGCGGTCGATTTTGAGCAGGTCGAGGGCTTCCCAGACATAGGCTGGTGGGCCTTCTTCACCTGCATGGGCAAACAGATGCAGGCCCTTGGCGCGCGCGGCTTCAAAGACGCGCGCAAATTTAGACGGTGGGTGCCCGACTTCGCTGGAATCGAGGCCGACGCCAAAGATATGGGCGAGATAAGGCTCTGCCGCTTCTAAGGTCGCAAACGCTGCTTCTTCGTCCAAGTGGCGCAGGAAGCATAGAATAAGTCTTGAGGTTACGCCCAATTGGGTCTCGCCATCGGCCAAAGCCCGCGCGATACCGCCAATAATTACCCCCATCTCAATGCCGCGATCGGTATGGGTTTGAGGATCAAAGAAGACTTCCACATGGCGGCAGGAATCGGCAGCAACCCGCGTCAGATAGGCCATGGTCAGGTCGTAAAAGTCTCGCTCCACCTGCAGTACGCCCGCGCCTTGGTAATAGATGTCGAGAAAGTCTTGCAGATTGGAGAAGCTATAGGCGGCACGCACTTCTTCGACGTTATTGAACGGGATCGCGATACTGTTGCGCTGAGCCAAAGCAAACATCAGTTCGGGTTCCAATGAGCCTTCCAAATGCAAGTGAAGCTCTGCCTTAGGCAGGCCAGCGATAAAGGCGTCACGGTCAAAAGTGGTCATAAAGGTCCCCGGGTGCGTTATAGCCGCGGCAAGGCCAAATGGCCCTAACGGACAGGTCACAGGCCTTCTAAATCATCGTGCATTTTGCGCAACTGCTTTGTGGGGTGATTGCGCGGGGCGAGGGCTAGTTTAAAGCATCCGGCGCTGCGGCGTCTAACCCATCAATCATTGCCGCCACCGCTTCCCAATGATCGGCCATCTCAAGGTCACCCATGGCAGCGGCTTCTGCCGCGCGCATCACCGCAATTACAGCGCCATCTTCGCCGTAGCGCGCCTGCAAGAGACGTGCGGCATGGGTGATGGCGTCAGGCGCGCTCACAGAGGGGAAAGTCCGGCTTCCATCGTTCGGAATGTGTACGTAAGGCCCAGCTTTTCAAGGGCAGAGTGATCAGCGGCCGCAGTTTGATGGGCACAGACATCGGCAGGCGCCGAACGCGATTCAATGGTCAAAGCTTTGCCCGTTGCCACTTCGCTGGCCTTGGCCACGGCAGCGGCGGAGGTCAAGGACCCGCTGCCTACATCAAAGAAGCCAGCATGACCCTGCAGCACTATCTGGGCGATCACATTGGCTGCATCCTCAGCATGCACCCAATCACGGTTGGCTTCCCAGAGGGCCAAGGGCCGGTCGGCCACTGCATATTCAAGGGCGCGGTGTGGCAGGCTGGCGAGCGCGCCTTTATGCCCTTCGCCCTGGCCATAGACGGAAGCCAAGCGGAAGCCTGTGGCAATTGGGGCGGCATCTGGGCCAGTGCCTTGACTGGTGGCGAAATAGTCAAACGCTTGCTTGGAGCGGCCAAAGGCGGTTTTGGGCCGGAAGCCAGCAATCACATTCGGGTCTGTGGAGAGGTCCGGCGTTGCGTCGCCATACACCTGCATGGAGGATGCCCAATAGATCGCCCGCTGTTTAGCAGCACCATAGTCCCATACGCGTCGCGGTAAATGGTACGAAGTCTCAAACAAGGCATCCACATCGCCAGCGCTATGGCCAGCGTCGGCAAAGCACAAAACGCCAGCGACTTCGCGCCAAGCCCGGTCGAGATGCTTCATCAGATCGTCTGGGGTCCAAAGATCCGCCAGTTTCGCGGGCAGATTGGCCCATTTGCCTGAAGCACTGGAGCCTAATTGGTCGCAGACGATCACTTGTGCGCTACCATCATCTGCCAAATGCCGCGCAACTGCGCTGCCAACGAGGCCTGCGCCGCCTATGACGATGAATTTCCGACCTTGAGAGGGCATTTTGACATCCGCTTTGTGTTAATCTTACACATTTGCACCCAATGTGTGTGAATTTCACACATTTACGAGCGAAATTCACCGCTGTCTAGCGGCTTGGCAGCTTGGGTTGCAGGCACCATGTTACCCGAATGACTGATCAAGCGCGCTCCAGCACTCCCGTAAATCTCTCTCCATTGCGGTTGTTTGCCTATGCGTTGCCGGCGGTGCCCATCGCCGCTTTGGGCCAGCCCTTCTACATGTTTGCACCGACCTTTTATGCTAAGGAAGTTGGTATCGGGGCGGGCATGATTGGTCTTATCCTGTTGATTGTACGCGTGTTAGATGCGGCGAGCGATTTGGCGGCGGGCCGTTTGTCGGACCAAACGGGTGGCCGCTTTGGGCGGCGCAGGCCTTGGGTTCTTCTGGCAAGCCCGTTGGCAGCTTGGTCGGCCTATATGATTATGACGCCGCCCGATGGGGCAGGGGCGGCCTATTTTGCGCTTTGGACACTGCTGGTTTCCATCTCTTGGGCAGCCATCACTTTGCCCCTAAACGCGTGGGGCGCAGAGCTCAGTCCTGATTATCGCGAGCGGATTGTGGTGACGGCGTGGCGCGAGATTGCCACGGTTTTCGGCGTAATTGGCGCGGTGGGCCTTGTCGCGATTATCTCAAACGGCGGCCCGCTTCGTGAAGCTTTGGCGATGCTGGGGCTGTTTGCTGCGATCACAACGCCTTTGGCGTGCGGCATTTGTGTGTTTCTGGTCCCAGACCCCCCTTTGACCTCACAGCCTGTGGCCAGTTTGAAAGAGGGGCTGAAGGATTGTGCGGGCAATGAGCCGTTTCGGCGCTTAGTTGTGGCCTATGTTATCAATGGTATTGCCAATGGGCTGCCAGCCACTTTGTTTCTCTATTTCATGTCCGAGCGTTTGGGCCGCCCCGACCTGCAAGGCGCGTTATTGGGGACCTATTTTCTCGCGGGCCTAATCTCTGCGCCTTTTTGGGCTTGGTTGGGCGGGAGGTTTGGCAAAGACCGCGTCTGGCGCTGGGCGATGGTCTGGGCGTGCTTGATCTTTGCTTTAGCGCTGGGCGTCAAAGGGCCAAATGATTGGATTTTGTTTTTGATCGTGTGCGTGGGCTCGGGTCTTGCATTGGGTGCCGACATCGTGCTGCCCGCGGCCATGCAGGCTGACGTTGTCGACCTCGATGAGCTCAAAACCGGTCAACCGCCCAGAACCGGCCTTTACTTTGCGCTTTGGAGTGTGGCTACCAAGCTCGCCTTAGCTGTAGCGGCCGGGGCGGCCTTTGGAATCTTGGGTCTGGTGGGTTTCAATACGCAAGGCGGTAGCCAAACCGAGTTGGCGCTAAGCAGCCTTGTCGCGCTTTATTGCGCCATTCCAATTGGGCTGAAACTCATCTCGATCATTTTGATGCGCGGCTTCCCGATTGATGCAACCGAACAGGCCCGCATCCGGGCAGAAATTGCGGCCAATCGAGGTGCGTCCAGCGTTTGACCTACTCGCGGGGGGAGCCCGAAATTGAGGTCACTTTCCGATAATCAAAGCTTTGGCCCGCAATCTTAAACGCTGTGCGCACCCAACGCCCCGTCCCGTCGTACCACAGGTCTGTATTGACAGCGCCGCGTACCCGGTAGTGATTTGCCCGAACTGGGGTGCCGCCGATTTGAAGCACTTCTTCGCCAACCCGGTTCACATTGACGCGGCTTAGCTTGCCATCGCGGCTATCGAGGAGGCGGGTTTGATTGATGGTGCTGAAACGCCACCAGCTGGACGGCAGCAGGCTCGCAGGCGCGCTGCCCTTATATCCCGTCCCGTCGACGACTAGGTCTGTGCCGCGCAAATTCGCCGCGACAGACTTGTTCGACCGATTTTCTTTGTCTGCGCAGTTCAGGCTGGTGAGTTGGGTGCCGCGCCAAGCTTCTTCGCACCGGTGGCGATAAGTGAAGCCGATCGGGCCGATCTTGCCTGCCATATCAATCGCGATGCGAACATTGGTGACATCTGCAGATTTAGAGACCGTCACGCTATGACGACCTACAGGCTTGCCGTTCATCAGAATTTCAAACTCGGTCCGCCCCGGCGTGGTGGCAGCCGCCACGCCAGAGGTTATCGCCGTGCCACCCAACGCAAACACGGCGGCAAAAAGACGCTTCTGGAGGGTGCTTTTGGAAAACATCGCAAAACCTCATTCAATGAAAGCTAAGGAGAGTTTCAGGCAAATATCAGTTGAAGCGGTTAATCAGCCAGCCCAGCGGGCCCTTTAGGCGTATTGGTCCGGTTTGAGAGATCAAACAAATGCAATCACCTCCCTTGGCGGCACCGGGTTGATGCTCGCTGTCTTCATCATGCACCAACAAGTCGCCGCGACGATAAACTTGGTTGCCATCATCCAGAGCGCCCGAGAGGACAAGCGTGACCTCAAGCCCTGCGTGGCCGTGTTCTGGAACCCTGCGGCCCGGTTCTAGCTTCAGCAATTCAGCATTACTGCCGGGCAAGGGCATCATTAACATGCCAGCCAAATTGCGACGCCAACGGCCTTGGTCGAGTGACGTTAGGACGTGCGCCATATCATCGATCTCGCGTAGCGCATGATTTGAATAATCTTGGCCGATCTCGGCTTCCAACCAAATAGGCTGGGCGATGTCCACCGGTTCAATCGCGTCCAACAGCATGCCGCCAGCCGCATCAAAAGTGCGCGTGAATTCACGCGCTTGGGGTTGCAAGGCCAAGTGCGCCGAAACCACCAAAGCAGGCCCACGCGGCAAGCTTCCCGCCGCATAGTCCAGCAAGAGCGCCTGATAGCGCTGATCCTGTTGAATCGTGTCGGTAGTGAATTCGTCGTTCATGAGTTTGGTTGTGCCGCTAGTTTATGAGATAGTCTTTGCAAGTTACGCTGAAATCCCTTTAGTGGATCATAAGAACTGAAAAAAACCCGTGTGGCACGCCTTGGGCTTGCAGCGCAAAGAACTGGTTGAGGATAAGACAATGGCAGGCTGGGCCAATCCTGATGATCCGTTAGTTTCCACGCAATGGCTGGCCGACAAGCTAGACGCGCCAGACGTGCGCATAATTGATGCGTCATGGCATATGCCGGCGGCCGGGCGCAATGCCAAGGAAGAGTATGATGCGACCCATATTCCAGGCGCAGTCTTCTTTGATATTGATGAGATTTCTGAAACCGCGAGTCCGTTTCCCCATATGATGCCGACCCCTGAAAAATTCGCCAGCCGGGTAAAGAAATTGGGTCTAGGAGACGGCCTACGTTTGGTTATTTATGACAGCACGGGTGTGTTCTCCGCTGCCCGTGTGTGGTGGATGTTTCGCCATATGGGTCATGACGATGTCGTGGTTCTTGATGGAGGTTTGCCGAGATGGCAGGCTGAAAATCGTGCGACTGAAGATATGCCACCCATCGCGCGCGAGCGGCACTTTACCGTACGCCGCCGCGCCGATTTGATCCGCGATAAGGGCCAGGTCTTGGCAAAGGTCCAATCTCGGGTAGTGCAAATTCTTGATGCCCGGCCTGCAGGTCGGTTCAAAGGCACAGCACCTGAGCCACGCGCCAATCTGCCCAGCGGTCATATGCCAGGTGCCCTCAATGTGCCTTTCTCGACCTTGTTGAAGCCTAACAACACCATGAAAGACCCGGCCGACTTGGCAGAGGTCTTTAAGGCTGCGGGGGTCGACTTGAGTAAGCGCTTGGTGACTACCTGCGGCTCTGGCGTCACCGCCTGTGTGATTGCTTTGGCTTTGGCGCGTCTGGGGCTGTGGGATGTGCCTGTTTATGATGGGGCGTGGAGCGAGTGGGCAGCAGACCCCGCTTCGCCGATCGAGACTGAGGCCGCTGGATGAGCAAGAAGTCAAAAGCGGGGGACCCCGAGGGTCTTTCCGTGGCTACCCGGTTAGTGCAAGTTGGCCGCAATCCGTTTTCCCATGAGCGGGTGATCAATCCGCCTATCCAGCGCGGCTCTACCGTTCTGTTTGATCAAGCCGATGACCTTTATCGCGCGGGCCCGTTGAGTGACATGAAGGGCTATGGGCTCGAAGGCCTTTCAACGCAGGATCGCTTGTGTGAAGCACTGACCGAGGTTTCTGGCGGGATTGGCACTGTGCTCGCGCCGTCTGGGTTGCAAGCGCTGACCTTGGCCCTGATGGCGGCGACCAAGGCTGGCGACCACGTGCTGTTGACCGATTCCTCCTATGGCCCGACCAGACGGTTTTGCCGCGAAGTCTTAGGAAATTATGGCGTCGAAACAGAGATTTATGACCCACGCATCGGGGCGGGCATTGCAGGCTTTATCCGGCCCAATACCTGCCTGATCATCTTGGAGAGCCCTGGCTCGCTGACCTTTGAGCTACAAGATGTGCCTGCCATTACCGCCGTCGCAAAGGCGCATGGCGTTGCAACTCTCATCGACGATACTTGGACCGCTGGCCTTTATTTGAAGCCTTTTGATCTTGGCGTCGATATCTCCATGCAAGCCTTGACGAAGTATCAGGGCGGCCATGCCGATGTGTTAGCTGGCGCTTTGATCACTAATAATCCGGAATGGCTGACCAAGCTTAAAACCATGCACCAAATGCTGGGTATAGGCACATCTGCCGAAGATGCCTGGCTGACTTTGCGTGGTATGCGCACCATGGGTCTGCGTATGGCCCATCAGGACCGGGTTGCGCGCGAAATCGCTGGCTGGCTTGAGCATCGTCCAGAAGTTGCCCAAGTGCTGCATCCCGCGTTGCCATCCCATCCCGACCACTCCATTTGGCAACGCGACTTTACCGGGGCCGGTGGCTTGTTCTCTGTCGTCTTCAAGCCAATCGCTGCTTCGAAAATCAATGCGATGGCAGAAGCCTATCAGATTTTTTCCATGGGCTTTTCTTGGGGTGGGTTTGAGAGTTTAGCTTTGCCCAGTACCGTTCAGATCACTCGACAGTTTCCAGCCCACCATCCGAACGGGCCCATCATGCGTTATTCGATTGGCTTAGAAGCACATGAAGACTTGATCGTCGATCTTGAACGCGGCTTTGCCGTCCTTAACGCCGCTTAGACTGGCTGAGACCCAAGGGAACCGAAGTCGTGCGCTTGGCGACGCGAATCACGATGCGTGACTGCACATCGGAAACCAAGCCCTGGCCCAATAATTTGTCGCGCAAGAAGCCATCATAGGCGTGCATATCAGTGGTCACAACCCGAATCATATAGTCGACGGCCCCTGTCACGGTGGCACAATCGACAACTTCTGGCCAAGTTGCGACTGCGGCTTCGAATTTTTCAAGGTTCTCGCGGTTTGGCAGGGCCAGTTTCACCGAGGCCATGACCTCAAAATCTAGGCCTAAAGCGGCGCGCTCCAGAATGGTCACCCGCTTGGTGATGACGCCTATCTCTTCGAGCCGCTTAATCCGCCGCCAACATGGGCTTGACGAGAGGCCAACCTTGTCGGCAATCTCGGCAACGGAGAGCGCCGCATCTTCTTGGACTAGATCTAGGATGCGCACATCAATGGCGTCTAATTCTTCAGACACGAATTTTTCTCAATTCTGGCAAAGTGAACATGTATCTTGCGCATTCTTTTGCAAATAACGAAAAAAAGAGCAAGCTTTTTCCGCGAAAACAGAAGATGATGCCCAGATAAAAGCAGGCCATGCTCGCCGTGGTCATAAACCCGAGGGCCAAACCAGATGCTCCATCGCGAAGTTCTTCTGACTGACAAGTATGAACTCGACGAGGGTAGAGCGTTTCTCACTGGCATCCAAGCCCTCGTTCGGCTCCCTTTGGACCAAAAGAAACGCGATGTGAAGGCCGGATTGAACACGGCTGGCTTTATCTCTGGCTATCGCGGCTCACCGCTGGGTGGCTATGACATGCAGCTCGAGCGCGCCTCCAAGCTTTTGAAAACCCATGACATAGAATTCTGGCCCGGTCTCAACGAAGATCTAGGCGCCACCGCTGTTTGGGGTAGCCAGCAGCTTGGACAATTTGCTGGGGCCCGCTTTGATGGGGTGTTTGGCATTTGGTATGGCAAAGCGCCCGGCGTTGACCGCACCGGCGACGTCTTCAAGCATGCCAATTTCGCCGGGACGTCCAAGTTTGGTGGTACCTTAGCGATTGCAGGCGATGATCACGTCTGCAAAAGCTCGACATTGCCTAGCCAGTCTGAATTTGCCTTTATCGACGCTGAAATGCCGATCCTGTCGCCGGCGTCGATCCAAGACGTGCTGGATTTTGGTCTTTACGGTTTTGCCCTGTCGCGGTTTTCAGGTGCTTGGACTGGCCTGATTGCTTTGGCCGACACAATGGATTCGGGCGCTGTGATCGACGTCGGCGCACACCGCTTTGATATCCGTCTGCCCACAGACTTCGACTTGCCGCCCGAAGGGCTGAGCCTACGTCGCGGAGATGATCCGATGGCGAAAGAGGCACGCTTGCGTCAATACAAGCTGCCCGCTGCCCAGGCTTTTGTGCGGGCCAATGGGCTTGACCGGGAAATCTTGGCTGGACCCAAGCGCCGTATCGGACTGGTCGCGACGGGGCAGGCCACGCGCGATATCTTTGAAGCTTTAGATTCCTTGGGGATTGGTCCGGAACTGGCCGCCGATTTGGGCTTCGCCATCTACAAGGTTGCCATGCCTTGGCCGTTGGAGCCCTATCATCTGCGCGGCTTTGCCCTGGGCCTTGAGACGCTTTTGGTGGTCGAGCACAAGCGCGCCTTGATCGAACCCCAGATCCGCGATGCCCTCTATGATCTGCCCGATGGCAAGCGCCCGCGTGTGATTGGTAAAAAGGGATTGGATGGCGCGCCATTGCTGCCAGACACCGCCTCCATTTCCATCCCCGTGCTAGCCAAGACGCTGTTTGACTTGGTACCAGAAGGCCCGCACCGTGAGCAGGCCTTGGCCTATTTAAACAGGGTACAGGAAAGTAAGGACCGGGCACAATCGCTGGAAGGCGACGCGCACCGAACACCGCATTTCTGTTCAGGGTGCCCTCATAATAGCTCAACCGTCGTGCCTGAGGGCTCGCGCGCGCTAGCCGGGATCGGTTGTCATTATATGGCAACCTTCATGCCTGAGCGGCAAACCGATATGACCAGCCAAATGGGCGGTGAGGGAATTGGTTGGATCGGCCAAGCGCCATTTACCGAAGAAGACCATGTGTTCGTCAATTTAGGCGACGGCACCTATTCGCACTCAGGCTCTTTGGCCATTCGTGCGGCGGTGACTGGCAACGTCAATGTCACCTATAAGCTACTCTATAATGACGCAGTGGCCATGACCGGCGGTCAGTCTACGGAAAGCGGGCAGACCACGCCGCAGATTGCGAAGCAATTGCTGGGCGAGGGCGTGAAGAAAGTGGTGATCGTCGCTGACGAGCCGACGCGCTATGCCAATGTGGTGCTTGAGCCTTCCGTCCGCGTCTATCCGCGCGAAGAGTTAGACGCCGTTCAGCGCCGTCTGCGCGAGACCAAGGGTGTTACCGTCCTGATCTATGATCAAATGTGCGCGACGGAGAAGCGCCGCCGGATCAAGCGCAAGCTGCTCAAGGCAACTTCTACCCGCGCTTATATCAATCCAGCGGTCTGCGAAGGCTGCGGCGATTGTTCCAAGCAATCCAATTGCTTATCTATCCATCCGCTCGAAACCGATTTTGGTACCAAACGCCAGATAGACCAGTCCTCCTGCAATCAAGATATGCGCTGCGTTGATGGTTTCTGCCCGTCTTTCGTGACAATTGAAGGCAGCCATAATGCCAAGCGCGGGCGGGCACGCCCGACCTTTGACGCCACCAATATCCCGCTGCCCGAGCCTATGAGTTTGGATCGTCCACGCTCCATAGTCTTTACAGGCGTGGGTGGAACGGGCGTGACAACCGTCTCCGCAATTGTCGGCATGGCAGCGCATGTTGACGGCAAAGCGTCCTCTACGCTCGATATGACCGGTCTGGCGCAAAAGGGTGGGCAAGTGTTGAGCCATGTGCGCATCGCCAATCAGCCGCAAGACATTCGCTCAGGGCGGGTTCCACCTGCGTCTGCCGATGTTATGATTGCAGGCGACTTGATTGTTGCGACTAATCTCGACGGCCTCAATCTGGTTTGCAAAGAAACCACCCGGGCTGTCGCCAATTTCGATATCCAGCCGACCAGTGAGTTCATCCATAATCGCACCCGCGGCTATCGCGGCCAGCCAAAGGTTGAATTGTTTGCTCAAGCGGTTCGCGAACTCGGTGTGATCCACGCCGAAGGCTTGGCTGAAGAATATCTCTATGACGCGCTTTACTCCAACATGATCCTGTTGGGCTTTGCGTGGCAACGTGGCTTAGTCCCGGTTTCTTTACGCGGGCTTTATCGAGCGATTAAGCTCAATGGCGTTGCAATTGATGAAAATGTTTTGGCCTTCGATTTGGGTCGCTTAGCTGCCTATGATCCAGCGCGGCTAAAAGAGATGGTACCGGTTCGCGAGCCGCCGCCTGAAAAATCCCTCGATGATTTAATTTCCCATCGCATCGCTCATCTGACCGCCTATCAAAATCAGAGTTATGCGCAAATTTATGCGAACGCGGTTGCCCAAGTTCGCAAAGCTGAAACTCAAGCAAGCCTTGGGACTGTATTGACACGTGCAGTAGCCGTCAATTTGGCGAAGGTCATGGCTTACAAGGATGAGTATGAAGTTGCGCGCCTGTATGCTGACCCTGCCTATATGGAAGGCCTAAACGCAACATTGGGCGGCCGGAAGTCTTTGAAGATTTGGTTGGCCCCACCATTGCTTTCGGCCAAGGACGAAGCAACCGGCCTTCCGAAAAAGCAGGCCTTCGGCGCTTGGATTTTGGGTGCGTTTAAAGTCCTGCAGCACGGCAAAGTTCTTCGCGGTACAGCGCTTGATATCTTTGGCAAGACAGAGGAGCGGGCTAAAGAGCGCGCCTTCCGGGATCAATATCTAGCAGACTTACCTGTTTGGCTTCAAAGCCTATCGGCTTCAACCCATCGCCAAATTGTGGAACTGGCTAATCTGCCAGACGATGTGCGTGGTTTCGGCCATGTGAAAGAGGCAAGTTTGGTGCGGACCGAAGCCAAACGGAAAACTGGTTTGGCGCAACTGACCCAAACGCTTGCCCCAACAGTCGATGCGCACTAAATGACGTCTCCCCGATGCGTTGGCTGGGTAGCTCAGCTGGTTAGAGCGCACGACTCATAATCGTGAGGTCGAGAGTTCAAGTCTCTCTCCCGCCACCATCGGGCCTTCTTCCTTCTTCAGACTAAGCGGAGTTTGCCTAGGCCTTAACGGTTTGGGGCGTATCAGTTGTTTCTGTGGTAGCTTCCGCCGTTGGAGACCGACCCCGCTTGGCCCCAGTTGCCTGTGCCCCACGGAAGCTGGTTCCCAGCATGTCGACATCATAAAAAAGAGCCTCGCGAATATCGGCTTGGTCGAAAGTTGCGTAGCGCAATTCTGCACCGGTAAAGTCGGTAGCTCTTGTCTTTTCGGCGCTGATCCGCAGCGGGCTTAGCTTTGCATTTCGGAAGTCGGCTTTCTTCAAGCGCGCACGTGTGAAGTTTGCCCCGCGTAAGTCAGCCCCAGCAAAACACGCCCCACGCAAGTCAGCTTCGGAAAAATTCGCTCCCTGCAGCTGTGTTGACAGGAAGCGTACGCCAACGCCGTTGCACTTAACCGCCGAGAGTGCTGTCAAGCGCATGCCCTTAAACATCGCGTTCATGGGGCGCAGATCTTCGCCATCAAACTTTGCATGCTGACCCGAGGTACCATTGCTTTCCCACCAAGCTTGGTGGTCATTGGCCATATTTTCCAACTGGATGGCGCGAATTCTTGCGCTGTCGCTGGGGTCAACCAAGGCACCCTTGGACATATTAGGGGCAATTTTGGAATAACCGAGAACGACACCGGTTAGGATAGCATCTTCAAAATGCGCGCCTTCCAGTTTTGCCCCTGTTAAGTCTGCATCTTGCAAATCGGCACCAGCCAGATTGCAATCCTTCAAAATGGCACCAGAAAGCTTTGCGCCCTTCATCGAGCAGTCTTGGAAGTCAGCACCCTTGGCTTGCACACCATTGAATTGAGAGCCGTCGAGCGTCGCACCAACAAACAAGGTACCCTCTGCGTCACCCGGGCGCATCCGGTGCTTGACGACCATCATGCCATTCTTTCTGTCCGCAACTGCAACTTCGCCTTCGCGGAAGTCCGATTGTGTCAAATCGGCATGGGACAGGTCTGCACCGCGCAAATTTGCCCCACGCATATCAGCTTTCGCCATCCGCGCTCCGCGTAGGTCAGCTTGGCGAAAGTCACAGGCAAAAAGCACGGCGCGCTCAAAGATCGTCTTGATCAATTTGGCATTTTCAAATGCGCACCCGGTCAGCTCTGCATCTGTTAAATTGCGGCCTGAGAGGTCGATCCCAGAAAAGTCAACAAACTTCAAAGAGGCACGTTTGCCACCCGAGATCCCGTTTGCATAACGCTCATGGAGGTTTAAGACAGCTTCAAGTGTCTCCGAGTCCAGTTTTACGTAAGTTGCTATACTGATCAAGTGTCACCTAAACTTCTATGTGCTGGTTGAATAGCGAACACTCCATAATACCTCAGGAGTGTTGTGGCTTAGTTAAAGAAAACCGTCGTTACCCATATATTGACTTAGGGTATCTGTTAGTCAGTGCGAATAAGTTGTATAAATACATACGTCTGATTGTGAGCATGGTAAATTCAATGATTTGGAGGCTTCAAGTCAGGCTTGGCAAAGGGCCTACATAAGCCTTCTGCGCTCAAGCTGTTTCAGTTTCGCTGAAAATAGGCTATCAGGCAGAGCCATCCCCCCGCTTTGCCTCCGTGAAAGTTTCCTCGTGATTGAGCCCAAACATGCGCTTGTCCTGTTCTCAGGCGGTCAGGATTCCACGGCCTGTTTGGCGTGGGCGTTGTCGCGCTATGACCGCGTGGAGACAATTGGTTTTGACTACGGCCAGCGGCATCGGGTGGAATTGGATCAGCGCCTCGTAATTTTGGATACGATCCGTGCCTCGATGCCGGGTTGGGCAAGTAAGCTGGGCGATGATCACCTCTTGGACTTAGGGCTTTTGGGCCAAATTTCGGATACGGCGCTGACACGCGATACCGCCATCGCCATGGCGGAATCTGGCTTGCCGACGACGTTTGTGCCTGGTCGCAATCTGGTCTTTTTGACCTTCGCAAGTGCGTTGGCTTACCGCCGTGGGTTGGGTGTTCTGGTTGGCGGCATGTGCGAAACAGATTTTTCTGGCTATCCCGATTGTCGCCGCGCGACTTTGGATGCGATGGAGCAAGCCCTTTCCCTCGGCATGGACGTCTCGTTTACGCTGGCAACGCCCCTTATGTATCTGACCAAAGCACAGACTTGGGACCTTGCCTTTGCTTTGGGTGGTCAAGCTTTAGTGGATCTAACCATCGAACATTCGCACACCTGCTACACAGGTGACCGAACGATAAGGCACGACTGGGGTTACGGTTGTGGCATCTGTCCCGCGTGCGAGCTTCGGGTTGCAGGATGGCAGCAATGGCAAGCCCAGCATCAGGTGCATGTGGTGCAAGGCGCGTTTGTGACACCATGACCTATATGGTGAAGGAATGTTTCTACACCTTGCAAGGTGAGGGGGCCCAAGCAGGCCGTCCGGCCGTGTTCTTGCGCTTTGCGGGCTGTAACCTGTGGAGCGGACGTGAGCAGGACCGCAGTGAAGCCGTCTGCCAATTCTGCGACACAGATTTTGTCGGCACCAATGGCGAAGGTGGTGGTAAATTTGAGATGGCAGAAGCCTTGGCTGAGGCAGTTAGCCTACTCTGGCCCGACCTTCAGAAAGGTCGCCCCTATGTCGTCTGCACAGGCGGCGAACCCCTATTGCAGCTCGATGCGCCGTTGATTGCGGCCCTCCATCAGGCAGGCTTTGAGATTGCGGTGGAGACCAATGGTACAATCGCGGCCCCCGACGGGCTTGACTGGATCTGCGTCAGCCCAAAAGCCAATGCGACATTGGCTCAGCACAGCGGCCACGAACTAAAGCTTGTCTACCCCCAAACCTTGGCCATGCCAGACCAGTTTGAGGCATTGGAATTTGACCACTTTTTTCTTCAACCGATGGACGGGCCGCACACGGATAAAAACACCCAAGCTGCGGTCGCCTATTGTCTTGCCCGTCCACAATGGCGATTGAGCCTGCAAACACATAAAATGCTTGGAATCCCTTGACCCGCTGCCTCTTGACCAAAAGCGTAACTTTTGACGCCGCCCATCATCTCCACCAAGGCGATGAAAGCCATCCCTATCGCCGTCTGCATGGCCATTCCTTCCGCCTGGACGTATCAGTTGAGGATGAGGCAGATGGCAAAGACCATTGGGTGCGCGACTTTGCAGAGCTGACCAAAGCCATTAGTGACGTGCGCAATATCCTCGATCATTCCTTCTTAAATGAAATCGAAGGCCTAGAGACGCCAACGCTTGAGAATATTTGTTCTTGGGTGGCAGATCGGTTGAAGCCGACTCTGCCCAATCTGCGTCGTGTATCGGTCGCCCGGCCTTCGCTGGGCGAAATGTGTACCCTTGAAATTGGTTTTTAGGCGGTAGGTTCCTGCATGCGCTCAGCTAGGCGTGCCTGAAAACGGATTTGCGCGCGTTCGATCAGTCGTAAAAAAGCCAGCACTTGGCCCTTAAATGAGACTTCGCACGCCCGAACAATATGGGCCCGTCGCCATACACTCAACCAAGCGCGTTGCAACTGGTCGTTCTTCACGGGCAGCGCCAAAGCTTGACCGACTTGGCCTTCATAGCAGAGTGGGCCGTCAATCGTCATGGGCGACTTATAGGCTTCCCCGCCGCTGCCAAAGTCAAATACCTTTATTCCAAGGCCTGCGGTGTGGCGGATGATATCGAAGGTCAAAAGCATGCCTGGGGAATATCGACCATAAGCCGGGTTATAGGCCGGGAACCAGAAATGGAGGTCTTCCCCCTCCATCAAGCAGATCTCAGCGGCAACCAACTCGTCTCCATGACGATAGACGCCAGCCCGCAAGCTAGCGCTGCCAGTCTTCTGCGCCGCCAGCGCTATAAGGAGGTCGCGGGTCCAGCCACAGCTAAAAACATTATGCATGCCAGAGCGCCGGTACTGGTCTACCTTCAAGTCAAGGACCCAGTCCAACAGCGTCGGGGAAACGTCTGTCCATTCAAACTTAAGATCGGGCAAATCCTTGGCGACATTGCGGGTGCAGCGACCCAAGTTTTTAAAGTACTTCGGTGAACGAGCCTTTTGGGTGGCGAACCAAGCTTCAAAGCCATTCGTTACATCTGCAATCTGGCGATGCTTGACAATCGGTGCGCGGTCCAAACCATCAGAACCAATCAGACCGTTGAACTCTAGGCGCTTTGCCCCTGCAGCGGCCAATAAGCGCAACCAGTCCGGCGCATAGCCTTCCTTCATAACTGCCGCATGGTAGTCCGACAATGGGGCACCAGCGGGCAGTAAGCTCTGCCCCCGCTTTTGATAGGCAAAGAAACCAACAATCTCTTCGCCGTCATGAAAACGAGCTAACATGCTGCCAGGAGTATGGGGCGCAATTGCTTTCAAGAAGTCAGCGGAAAAGTAAGGGCTGGCCAGATCAGAGTTCGCGTTGCGAAAGGCACAAAACAGAGCTTTCTCAGTTTCAGTAATTCCATCAAGGGACGCGATTGAAACGTGACTAACTTTGGACATCGCGAGACTCTCTTTCGAACAAGCTTTTAACCGCACCAGCAAAAAATGGTCCAACCGACTTAGCCTAGCGTAAACATAACTAGTGTTTCTAAATAGTAATTTCTCACGTTTCTGTGATTGCTTGGATAGACACGCCCAGTTTCGGCGGATTGAGGTGTTTAGATGGACCAAAGTTAGATTAACCCTGAGTTGAGCGCGGCAGGCGCAGAGGCTCGACTGTGTGAATTTGAGACACACTAAAGACAATAAACTTAGCTTGGAAGGCTACATTCACGGATGGAAATAGCGGGGCCCGTCTAGGCCCCGCCTTTATGTTACAACCAATGGAGTTTAGTTTGAATGGTCTTTAGCCCGGAACTGCCTGAGCCAGTTTGCGCGCAAAGGCTGACAGTGTCCGATCCGTGTCCGACCAGATCCAAGCCGTGTCCGCCCAAATGATGTCGCCCGTCCAATCATAGCTGGCTTGGCCAATCTGGTTTCCTGCTGCATCGAAGGCTTTACCGGAAACGTCTGCCCCGCCAATGCCAAAGCTTTGCATGGATAAACCTGGCTTATCTCCCAATTCCTTGAAAGTCGGGCGATTGGCGGTCAAGTCATGGATTACCACTTCGACCCGCGCTACCCTATCATTGAGGCTTTCGCGCAAGCTACGCTCAACCATGTCCTGAATGACGGCCTTTTCACGCACGCCATAGGTCTTCTCAATCTTCTTTTGAGCCTTCTCGTCATAGGTAATAGTGACTTGAAGCGGATCAGCGGATGCTGTTGAAGCAAATGTCATCGTTAAGAGCACGGCAGCGGCCGAAAACAACTTCACCATGTCTTTCTCCTTTTCGTCAAACCCATTTGCGGGATCTGATGTTGGGCTCAACCCATCTTAGGATGATGGCAAAATTATGTTTCGGCAAGGGGGGCAATTTAAAACTTTTGGCGGCACGCTTCCTCAAACTAGGGCTTAACAGGCTGAAACACGATCGTTGCTTCACCAAAGACGATCCCGAACTTTTTCACCTTGGCCCTGTTGATCAAAATGCCGTCGGGTTGAAGCCACATCCGGTCATCAAACGTCACCAAGACCGTCCGTTCGCCAACTTTCAAGTCAACATCATAGACCCATGACAATTGATTACCCTGAATCAAGCCACGCGCGACACCGCGCACATCGCCCGCAGTCCCCTCATAGCTATTGGGGCCGGTCTTTTTGATCTTCCAAATGCGTTGCTCTTTCACGCCATCGGCATAATCAAAACGCTCGTCGAGGGTGAGGACAGAGCCATCCCACTGGCCATCGATATCGACCTTAAACTGACGGATAAGGGTACCGTTGCGGTCTTGGAATACGCCCCAAGCGGTGGTCTTGCCCTTGAAATAATCTTCCAAAACAAGTTGCTGTGGAGCTTTGGCGGTTGGCGCAGAGGCTGTTGTGGCACAACCGGCGACGCTGAGGGCAACGGCGGTTAGGGCGGCTGCCTTTTGGAGGGCTTTGAACATAATAAACACCTTTCGATGCTCTCTACGCGCCAAGCAACCAATCGGTTCAGTGGAACTTGCTGGGTACTCAGTCGCCGCGTTCGAGGCCAGGACTTTCAGCACCCTCAACCGAGATGTCGGCCTCATAGGTCTTGGCCATGCGGACCAACATCCCAGCATCATGACTTAGGCGGGCCCCAAATTGCGCCACCCGCACTTGGGCCAGCGCGACAGATTGGCTGATGGACTGGATTTCAGAGCTATTCTCAAACCCGTCATTCATCTGGGGGATGTTGAGGCCTTTGGGCCCGCGACGCAGATCGAACGGCGGTAGGACATAGCGAAAAGCCTCATGCCCAAAGTCGAGATACAGGCTGTCTGACTCGCCATTGAGCAAGTTCAATCCACCCTCTGCGGCCATTTTTGACAGATCTAGGCTATCTAGCAATTCTTCAATACGCGCGGCTTGCAGGCCGCGCATCAAATCGTGCTCGGTCGTTTGGCCAATCCGCAAGGCTTCAGTTACTTCGGCCAAACGCTCTAACGCCTGATCGACGTAAGCGGCTGTGCGTTCCAAGGTGCGAACGGCAGCATAAACTTCGGTGAATTTCTTGCGCTCAGCCCGGGGATCTCGCCACGCGGCGTGCCGTAAGGCGCGAGTTAAGGCCGACGGTTCCATCAAAGGCGTGTCAGGCCCATTCGGACGCGGTCCGATCGGGCGTGGGTTTGGTTCATGGCCAGCACCGCGGCGCGTACGCTTTGGATAGGGATGCTTGTTAAACAACATACTGGCCGTCCTGCTTTCGGAGAACGACCAGCCTCGCATGTTAGCCTCAATGCAGTGTTAAGGTGCGTCGACCAATACCAGTTCGGCGTCCAGGACCGCTTTAATGGTCAAAAGAGGCTCATCCAAAATAGCGGCCGCATCGCGCTCATAGAGGTCGACGCCATTAAGTTCTACGACGCCCTTAGCCGCAGCCAAATAGGCGTGACGGCCAGCGCCCAGATCATAGGTGACGCTTTCACCCGACTTCAAAGTTGCACCCAAGACACGTGCCTGTTGGCGGATCGGCAAAGCCCCTTCATCTTCTGCAAAGCCAGACGCTAAGGTCACAAATTGACCCGAACGATCACCTTTAGGGAATTTTGCTGCCCCCCAAGACGGAGCCAATCCGGCGCTTTCAGGCAAGATCCAGATTTGGAAAAGCGTGGTTTTCTCATCTTCCATGTTGTACTCAGCGTGGGTGATCCCCGTTCCGGCGCTCATGACTTGCACATCGCCCGCCTCAGTGCGGCCGACATTGCCCAAGCTGTCCTTATGGGTGATAGCACCTTCGCGCACATAGGTGATGATTTCCATGTCGGCATGGCTGTGGGGATCAAAGCCAGTGCCGGGGGCAATCTCGTCATCATTCCAAACCCGGATCGTGCCCCATTGGGTGCGCTTTGGGTTATGGTAATGGCCGAAGGAGAAATGGTGGCGGGCGTTGAGCCAGCTATTCTTGAACCGGCCCAGACTGTTGAACTCGCGTTTCTCAATCATGACTTAACCTTTCATTTTCTTTGTGATTTCTGTCACACGGACGCTATAGAGGCGGGCGAATTCGCGGTCGCCAGGAGGCGGGGTGATGTCGGGTGCCGCATTGTCAGACTGAGTGGCAACACCGACATAATAGCCTAAACGATTGACCACGTCTGGGGCTGCATCACTATTGTTATGCGCACCAGGTGACAGACCTATACCAACCCAGATCATGCCTTGCTGCATGGCCAAAGTCAGGATGGAGCTTGGGGAATTGGCTTTATCGCCGGCAAAGTTCAAAGAATTGGTGAAACCACCAGCCACTTTGTCTTTCCAGCCCAATGTGAACCAGACTGCGGAGCTCGCCTCAAAAAAGGCTTTCAAGGGCGCAGACATATCGACCATATAGGTTGGTGCCCCAAAGATGATGGCGTCTGCCGTAGTCGCTTCCTCTATGATCGCGCTGAAATCCTGTGCAGCAGACTCAATCTTCAAAAGCGTGGCAACGCCTCGGTCACACCTTTAGCGACATGTTCTGCTACCGCAGCCGTATGGCCATAACCGGAATGATAAATGGTTGCGATTTTCGTCATGGAGTAGACCTTTTTCAATCTGCCGTCAAAGATACGACAGATGTTGAAACGCCTTATGGACGAAAGAAGATTGTTCGAATACTAGGGAAAAATGAAACCGATTGTTTCGGTTTTTTTCAGTGAATGGTGGGGCGGATGAGCCTTGATCTGGATTTGTTGACGACCTTTGCCAAAGTCGCTGAGCGCTCCAGCGTGACTGCCGCGGCGCGCGATTTGAATTTGTCGAAAGCGACGGTGTCAAAGCAGATTGCAGGACTTGAGCAAAAACTTGGGGTTTTGCTCTTTGCCCGCACGACACGCCTCTTTTCCCTGACAGATGCTGGCCAGCGCGCATATGCCCGGGCGCAACGCATCATGGAAGAGGCCGCCGCGTTAGCCGATGAAGCTCGTGAAAGCCGCGAAGTGCCGCGCGGCAATTTAAAGATCGCAGCACCACAAGCATTTGCGCGCCTATGGCTGGCAGACCTCTTGCCTGAATTCATTCGCGCCTATCCTGAAATCAGCCTTGAGTTTGGCGTGGATGAGCGCACGGTCGATATGGTGGCGGATAATTTTGATGTGGCGATCCGCATTGGCACCATGCCAGATTCTAGCCTATTGGCGCGCAAGCTTGCGCCAGTGCGTCTTTTCACGGTCGCGGCCCCCGCTTATTGGCGAGAGCGTGGCAAGCCGCGCAGGCCAGAAGACCTCGCGATACATTGCTGCTTTCGCTACACCAATACACCCAATCATTCGCTCTGGCGCTATGTTGATGCCGACGGCAATGATCTGCGGGTGAGGGTGCAAGGCCCCATCGCCATCAATGGCGGCATCACGACCGATACGCAAATTGCCGAGCAACTGCAGAACTACGGCTGCTACTAGACCCTCTCAGTGCTTGAGAAGCATGCAGTCTATGCCAACGCAATGCAGTCATCCAGGAAACCAAGGAAGAAAACCAAGTTTATGCGAACCTGGAATCACTTTCATCGCACCATTCTCAATTTTCACATCATCCAAAGCCATCCAAGCAATAAATTT
>JBEAVQ010000129.1:0-5887 GCA_041160865.1 Pseudomonadota bacterium
GACGGATTGCCGCTGTCGTGCTGGCGCTCCCATGTACAACTTGGCCCATAGTGCATCCTTCCATTCCTGCATGGATAATGCACCATCAAACTCCGGGACCAAACATCTAGGCAGTTTGACTGCGCAAATGTAACCAAGGTTTACGAAATCTCAATTGAACTTGACCTACCAATTGTGCGCAGAACACAAGCGTTCTTATGCGCGCCAGTTGGAAATTTAGGGTGAGTGTCCATGAGTGGCGTGAGAAGCTTAGCAGCACTAACTAACTCAGCCTCAACCAGTCGGGTACTCAATCTGCATTTGGTCACTGTCAAGTTCGCTGATGACTTGGAACGGGTAAGCGCACCCTTTTTCTTCGACGCGGTTTTAAACCGGGCAATCATCATTAAGCACCGGTTGCGTAGTGATGAGACCTATCTGTTAAGCGATGGCACAGCGGTTGCTACCAAAATCATATTTCCTTTAGATCGGTCGGATCTAAAAGTAGGCGGCCGCTCCATCCTTGTCAACCAAATGGGGTGGCGCGCCACTTTATGTGACGTATTGGGCGCGACTGAAGCAGAGTTAGAAAAGGATTTTGAGATCCTTGAGATGCTCAACGAATTGCCCTCGCTTGATCCATTCTTGGTGCGCGAACAATTGCGCCGCTTTCACCATCATCCAGCCGATTGCTATTTCGCTATTTCACCGGCCGATAATGCGCTCATGCAGGCTTTTACCTCCAACGAAATGGCGCCGCTGATTGCGATGGCGTTTGGCAGCAAGGACGGGGCCATTCCGCCAGAACTCGTGAAGAAGTTGGCCAATGCGCTCTTGTCGAACAATGCGGACTCCTACCTAGATCCCTTGCGCATTACACTTGGCCTAGAAGGCGAGACGTTCACGCAAGGCATTTTCAGCTGGAAGGGCTTCATTTATTATAAATGGCAGTTTTCAGAGACCTTCCACAAACTGACGCGGATCAGCATCGAGATGGACTCGGTCAAGATCAAAGGCCGGATCGACAAGAATATTCGCGAGGAGATGGATGATCTAAAAAAATCGATCCGTGGCCGCATTCGCGACAGTGCAAAAAGCTGCCAATCCGTGTTGTCGCTTTATGACGATGCCTTCCGCGACTTGGTTGAAAAAGGCCATACGGCAGCATTCCGTAAATTCCTGCTAGACGCACCTGTGCTCTTCATCGAACTCGGTCATTCGATGGGTATCATCTCGCATATCTCATCGTTCTGGGCTTTTCGGTTCAACAAGGACAAAGAAAAGGATGTCGAGATCCAAGAATATCTCGACATCCTGCGCGAGTTTGAAAATGGCCTAGCCCCCAAGCGCGGCACCATGGTGACCTGGTAGGCTTGACTTACGGCCCTTGGGGCCTGCCGAGTTCCCTCACACAAACGAAACGTTTCAAGCAGCCCGCCTCTACGGTAGCCTTATACTGCAATCATGCCTGGGCGCGGGTCGCTTTCCCATGAGTGGTGAGAGCTGTTCGTAATGCATCCCCAATCGCCTGTTGTGTCACCGGCTTCGCGACATGCACATCGGCACCCGCGGCCAAAGCCTCGCGCCGATGGTTTTCACCGGCATTGGCAGTCAGCATAATGATGGGCGTGGGCTTTACGCCAGATTGTGCCTCCAAGGCACGGATCTCACGAGTTGCTGCTAGGCCGTCTTTAATCGGCATTTGCATATCCATGAAGATGACGTCGAAGGTTGCAGTCTCAAAAGCTTCCACGCCCTCTGCGCCATTTGTCGCCGTAAAGAACTCGGCCCCAAAGGGCTCCATCATGAACCCAAACACTTGCTGGTTCAGCAATTGATCTTCAACCAGCAAGACACGCAGATCTTTGGGGATGTCGCGACAAATCTCGGCCGGGTCCTCACTGACATCCGATGGCACCACGGCCCGATCGAGGGGTAGCGGTAGGTCAAGCGTGAAGACGGAGCCAACTTCAGGGGTTGACTGGGCCCGGATGGTTCCGCCCATCAGTTCGGTCAAGGATTTTGTGATGGCAAGTCCAAGTCCCGTGCCCCCAAATCGGCGGGTAATCGAACTATCTGCTTGAGAGAAACGTTCAAACAGTTTCTGGCTGTGAGTTTCGTCAAAGCCAATACCAGTATCTTCGACCCCAATCACTAAGCCAGGGCCCTTAGAACGGGGAGATGCGGTGACCTTTACACGGCCGACGGTCGTAAATTTTACTGCATTTGACACGAGATTGGTGATGACTTGGCGGAGACGAACTGGATCGCCCAAGAAGAGCTGCTTTGATGGCACAGTGTTGTCGAATTCAAGCTCAAGCTTCTTCTGCGCGCAGGCGCTTGCCATCAAGGCAACGACTTCTTGAATTATGAGAGAGACATCAATTGGAACCGATTCCAATTGAAGCTCTCCAGCTTCCACCTTGGTCAAATCCAAGATATCGGACAATTGGCGCTCCAGATCCTTGCCCGAAGACCGGATCAACTCAACCATACGCTTCTGACGATCGTCTAAAGGTGTATTGGCCAAAGCGGACGCGACCCCGACAACCCCATTCAGAGGTGTACGCAACTCATGGCTCATGTTGGCTAAAAATTGGGTCTTAGCAGCATTGGCTGCGTTGGCCTTGACCGACAAATCTAGCAAATGAGCTTGCTGCGACTTCAAATGAGTGATGTCTGAGAAAGTCGACACCACAAAGGATGGTGTTTCCTCAAAAGGTTCAAAGAGTGGCCTTGCCGAGAGATTTAGCCATTTGGTGCCACCGTCGGCATCTGGCATGCCTACCACTTGGTTGCTGATCGGTGCGCCGCTACGTAAAACCTCAATTGCGGGTATCTCATGGGGAAAATAGGGTGTGCCGTCTTCGCGCAAGCGCTGCCAGCGCGGATCGGTTGGCATCATACCCAAAAGCTGATCCCGCGGCAGACCTATGATCCGACATGCGCTTGGGTTGGCTTGGACAATCTTGCCAATTCGGTTCTTGATCAATACGCCTTCCGACATGGTTTCAAGAATGACGCGCGCATGGTCTGCTTCGCGGTTCAACGCTTCATTGGCCTCCGCCATTGAAAAGGCGTCGCGGGTGGAACGTGTAATCTCGAGCTGGCTAACAACGATCTTTGCCAGTGCTTTCATTTGCTCAATTTGCTGACCCGTGATGCCTCGCACCTTTTGGTCAATTGCGCACAGCGTCCCTAGTCGCAGACCGGGTCCGACAATTAAAGGAAAACCAAAATAAGCACGGATCTTCGGTTCGCCCAGAACCAACGGGTTTTTCGCAAAGCGTGGATCTTCTAACGCATTGGCGACGATCAACGGCTCATCGTCCAAAATCGCATGCGCGCAAAAAGCACTCTCGCGATCTGTCTCACACGCATCCAAGCCCACGCGTGCTTTAAACCATTGTCGCTCTGCATCAACGAGTGAAACCAGCGCGATCGGAACGTCCATGATGCTTGAGGCTAAGGCGACGATGGCGTCCAAAGAGGGATCGGGCAACGTGTCGAGAATTGCAAAATCTACCAACTCAGCAAGACGCTGGGCTTCATTATGGGGCGTGGGCGCAGCCATAATCCATCCTCAAAAAAACTCAGACCGTGTCTATCTCACAAACCTTTTAAGGGAGTCTTAGTATGCTACCAAAGGGTCCAATCTCTTAGGGGTCTGAACTGGAATTTGATCCAAGCCAAGCCAGAACGATTGAGCTTTTAAACTGGCCTTGTTTTCGGCAATCAAAGTCATGTCCAGGGTTTCACAGTATTTTTACTAGCGAGTTCTAAGATACAAAATCGCATTTTACCCGACAAAGAATTGGTCCGAGTTGATGGATACTCAAGCAGCTGGTTTTGCCGAAGTCGGCCTCAATCGGGCGGAGGAGCTAAAGACGCGATTAGCCGTCGCCGTATTCTTGGCGTTCGCCTGCTTCTTTATCGTAGGTGGCTATGTACCTTTTGCTTGGCTGGCAATCGTGGTTCTGGGCCAAGTGTTAGACTGGTACACCTTTAAGCCCTTACGCTTGAACCCTGAGAAGGTCGTTTCGCGTGAAAAAATGGTCGAGTGTGTTGCCATCGTGGCCCTTAATGCTTTAGTTTACACCAGCATTGCAGCAATTCTTTGGGTAGATGGTGGCGAGGCTGGGCGCATCTTTGCAACTCTGATTATTTGTGGTGCCCTGCTTCATTCTACCTTGCATGCGGCCCGTTCGACCGCCTTGCTGGCCGCTTCAAATGTGCCGATGTGTCTCTATCTGATTGGCTTGCCGATTACGTCTTGGATCTATTTCAAAATGGAAGCGGCGACTTCGACTGTGATCCTGATCGGGTCGCTCGTTTACCTTGCCCATCTGGCGATCATTATTCGCCGCTCCTTTGAATCCACCGACCAGCTCGTGCGGGCAAATGCGGAAGCGCAGGACCAAAAGACGCGAGCTGAGAGCGCAAGCCAAACCAAGTCAGATTTTCTTGCGACCGTGACGCACGAGATTCGCACCCCAATGAATGCCGTCATGGCTTCTGCCATTTTGCTGCGCCGCACGAAATTGTCCAAAGTTCAGAGCGAGCATGTCGACATGCTCAACGACGCGGTCGATACTTTGCTAGCACTTTTGAACGACGTCCTCGACATGTCTAAGATCGAAGCGGGCAAAATGACAGTTGAGCGGGTCGACTTCCCGGTCATCGATGAATTGCAAGCGGCGGTCCGGATATGGGACCCACGCGCATCAGACAAGAACCTAAGCTTACGATTTAAAGCCGCTCCGGATTTCCCGACCGCGATCAAAGGCGACCCTCTACGTATCCGGCAGATTCTCTTCAATTTGATCTCTAATGCCGTAAAATTCACCGAGACGGGCTCTATCGACGTTTCGGCGCGAACCGGACTGGATGCCAATGGGCGGCGAGCCATGGTGCTGGAAGTGGCAGACACGGGCTGCGGCATATCTGCTGAGACCCTATCACGCCTTTTTGCTGAATTTGAACAAGGCAATCAAATGATCGCGCGGAAGAAAGGTGGTACGGGTCTAGGCCTCGCCATCAGCCGACGTTTGGCTGAACTGATGGATGGGTCACTTGGGGTCCGCAGCATAGAGGGCGAAGGTTCCGTTTTTACTGTAACCCTACCGTATGACGTGGCCGACAGCCAAAGCGCACACGACGAAACCGAAGATGTTGAGCTGGAAATGCGTCCCTTGCGCATCCTTGTGGCCGAGGACCACCCAACAAATCAAAAGATTGTCAGCCTCTTTTTGTCGACTATGGGCTGGTCGCTCGCAATGGCCAATGACGGCGTGGAGGCGTTGGAAATGGCAGGGCTGGAGGAGTTTGATGTTATCCTGATGGATATGCAAATGCCCAATATGGATGGCCTTGAGGCAACCCGACGGTTGCGCGCGTCAACTAGCTATACACAGACTGTGCCCATTATCGCCCTAACCGCAAATGCAATGGATCACCACCGCACAGCCTTTATGGAAGCGGGTGCAGACGCCTTTGTACCTAAGCCCTTGGACCCCAACGTCCTCATTCAAACGATTTTGACTTTCGCGAAGGCTAGTATGGCTGACGTTACCAACACCAACACGCAGTCCATAGAGTCCACTCCGCCAACGAACTTGTCTGCGCCAGCTTGGCAACTAGACCAAAACCTCGCTTAAGCGGGCCGACGAAACGCCTCGACTAAACCAAAGAATAGCTGACGAGAAATTCAGGCGACAAAACCCTAAGTAGTTTACAGGAGTGGCAATTGCCCATAGCCCAAAAGCATTACTGAACGGTCGACTGAAGACTTCTTAGCACTGTATATTTGGTCCCGGAGTTTGATGGTGCGGGTTTGATATGAACCGGTGAGGCTCTTTTGTCCAGCATTTGCAGATGTATTCGTAGGGTGTGAGGCCTTTGAGGGTCT
>JBEAVQ010000039.1:0-21334 GCA_041160865.1 Pseudomonadota bacterium
TGTCGCCGCTGCACCAACAACGCCCTCTCGTCAGAGATGGGCTTAGGTTATACCGGGCTTTGGTGGGAGGGGGATAAGTTTTGTTTTGTCCTTGCTGAAGTATCCCGGTCAGCCCTGCTAAGGCGAAAGTTGCGAACGGGGACCCAATTGGACTGGCCTATTGCGCGTATTAGCCGCCCGGAATCGCCTAATGAACATCACCAGACCCTTGATTAGGCTTGGCACGCGCCAGCAACGGAATCACCAAAATCGACAAGGCCAAAAAGCCTGCGATCAGAACGAACAGATTATTGAACGTCATGACCGCCACTTCTCGGTTGAGCAACTGAATCTGCTGGGCCAAGGCCGCCGTCTCCGGATTCGCGATGCCATGCGCCGCCAGATTGGCCGCAGAGGCTGCCAGTCGATCGGCGAGGAGTGGGTCACCGACATTCATGGCAGACCCTAATTCGGTACGATGGAATACGGTGAAATAGTCATTCATGGTCGACAAGACCGCCAAACCAATCGCGCCGCCTAAATTCCGGGTCAGATTAAAGAGGCCTGATGCGCTTTGGATTTTGTGTGGTGGCATCGTACCTAAAGCGATAGTCGACAAGGTGGCAAAACACAGAATCAAACCGCTTCCGCGCATCGCCTGCGGCCAGAAGAACTCCCAAAAGCTGGATTGTGCCGTCAAATGGGATTGTAACAGACACGAGCCGCCAACAAGACTTGCCCCCACAAAAATCGCAAGCCTTGGATCAACACGCATGATTAGTTGACGAGCAAAAGGGGCACTAAGCAGCATGAACACACCGGTCACAAACATAACCTGCCCGATCTGGAGCGCGTTATAGCCACGCACCTGCCCCAAGAACAAAGGCTGCAGATAGACCGAGCCATAAAGCCCAATACCGACTGTGAAGGCCAGAAGCGAACAGACGGCAAAGTTCCTGTCTGTAAAGGCATCGAGTTTGACGATCGGTTCTTCCAAGGTGAAAGCGCGCCAGAAAAATACGCCGCCGCCCGTCAGCATCAGGGCCAAGAAGATGGCAATCTCGCTGCTTGCAAGCCAGCCCTGTCGTGGTCCTTCCTCCAGCACAATTTCCAAAGAGCCAAGAAAGACGGCCAAGGCAATCAGACCGATAATATCGATCCTTCGAAGGAGTGGCCAATCAGGGGTCTTAAGCGGAATCAGCATGAAGCAGCCGACTGCGCATATGATACCCGGCACCAAATTGACCAAAAACAGCCAATGCCAGCCGAGCGCGCTTGTGATAAAGCCGCCCAGAGCCGGCCCCATCGCGGGCGCGGACGTCATGATCATCCCCATCATTACATTGACGGTTGCGCGATGCTTTTCCGCAAAGAGCAAAAAGCCTGCAGCAAAAGTTGTGGGCATCATAAAGCCGCCCATGAAGCCTTGGATGATCCGGAAGAACACGAGCGTGCCAATGTTCTGTGCAAAAGCGCACCCCAACGAAGCAATCGTAAAGCCGAGGGCCGCGGCTGTGAACAAGTTACGGATCGAAAGGGCCCGCCCCATGAAACCGGACAACGGGATGGCGATCACTTCTGCCACCAAATACGAGGTCTGGATCCATACTAATTCGTCTGCGCTGGCCGATACACCAGCTTGGATTTCACGTAGCGAGCTCGCCACGATCTGGATATCCAAAATGGCCATGAAATTGCCTAAGGCCATGCAGGCAAAGCCGATCCAAAGGCCTATTGTTGGCTTAGGATAGATCAGCCCGCCCGACCCTGGTGGTAGGGGGGGCGTCGTGGCCGTGGGGGTCTCCCCGCTCACTTCTGAGCGACCTTGGCGGCAGGCTCAATTTTGCGCGTTTCCACGTCGACCACAGCCGAGAGCCCTGGACGTAAAATGCCTTTTGCCCGCCACTCTGGGTCAATCATAATCCGAACAGGAACCCGTTGGACAATTTTGGTGAAGTTGCCGGTAGCGGTATCTGTGGGCAGAAGCGAAAATTGAGAGCCAGACGCCGGTGCGATGCTTTCAATCATACCCGTGACCTTTTGATCAGGGAAAGCATCGACTTTGAAGGTCACTTTCTGTCCCGCGGCCAACTTGCCAATCTGGGTCTCCTTGAAGTTAGCGACCACATAGACCTGATCGAGTGGTACCAGCGCCATCATAATGGTGCCAGGGCGCACCAGCTGGCCCACTTGCACCGTGCGATTGGCAACGACGCCAGAGACTGGTGCAGTGACTTGCGCATAGCCTTGGCCAAGTTTGGCAGCGTCAAGGCGGGCTTGGGCGGCAAGAACGGCTGCATCGGCAGCCTGAATGGAGGCTTCGGCTGATCCAATGGCGCTGCGCCCGGAAACGGCTCCAGCGGCTGCGGCTTGCGCTTTGGCGGCTGCACTTTCTGCGCCCGATTGTGCGCCCAACGCGCCTGCACCAGCTGAGCCAACGTCGTTGCTGGATTTAGAGCGCGAGGCACTTAAAACGGCGACTTGTTGACGGGAGACCGCTACAGCGGCGCGTGCTTCGGCTACGCGCGCGGCGGCGGCACTGGCTTGGGCCTCAACTTGGTCCATCCGCGCTTTCGATACAAAGCCTTGCTTAGCCAATGCAGCAAAGCGACCGCGATCGGCCTCTGCTACCTGATTGGCGGCTTCTGCAGCCCGTAGGGACGCTTGGGCTTGGACAACCAAATCCGACTGGGTTGCCACTTGTTCGGTCGCGACAGCTACGCTGAGCGTGCGGCCGCGTGCTTCTACGCGGGCTTGCGTGGCCAAAGCCACCGCTTGCCGCGCCCCTGCGGCAGAAGCCAAAGCCTCTGCCCCCATACGATTGGCTTCGGAAGCGATGCGGCGGGCTTCGGCCCGCGCTCGAGCGGCTTCGGCTTTGGCGCGTGCGAGGTCAGCTTCTGCCGCCATAACGCTGGCCTGAGAGTCGCGGGGGTCCAAAATCACCAAAGATGCACCAGGCAACACTTTGGCATTGTCTTGTGCGTCAATCTTGCGAACATAGCCTTCGGTTTTGGCGGCCACCATGGTGATATCGGCCCGCACATAGGCGTTATCGGTCGAGATATGGTAGCGTCCGACGAGGAGCCAACTGCCAATCGCCCAGAGGGCACCAAGGCCGACCACGCCGCCAATAGTGGTCAAGATTGTCTTTCGGTTCATGGCTTAACTCCGGCACTATGCTGCGACGGGACGGCCGCAATGCCATTCAGAAACAAGTCGAAAATCGCCTCGACCAAAACTTCCATCGGTTGACCGACATTATGGGCTGGGAACGCCTGCCTGCGCAGAATTTCAAACACCAATGGCGACACTAACGCGCGGGCAGCCAAGAGCGGCTCAACTTGGCGAAACAAGCCTGCATCTATCCCCGCTTGGATCAATTCGACCAAGGCACCCTGCGTACGCTCGATCACAGTGCGATGGTAAAATTCGGCGAGGTCTGGAAACCGAAGCGCCTCGGCCAGGATGATGCGGGGCAAAGCTGCGACCCGTAAATCCTGAAACGAGGTGGTCCACATGCGGGCAACATGGCGCAAGCCCGCTATTGGATCGCGCTTTTGATCCTTGGCTGCTGCATCAAAATGGCCCTGAAGGACACCAATCCGCTGCCCAACCAGGGCCTTAAACACATCATCCTTTGACGGGAAATAGAGATAGATTGCCGCTTTAGAAAGACCTGCTGCTTTCGCAATATCTTCCATCCGCGTGGCGGCAAAGCCGTTTACGGCAAAGACATCAAGGGCCGCCTCCATGACTTCATCTGGCCGCGCCTGCGGCTTACGCGTCCATTTCGGCTGACTTGTGTTTGGGTCGATCACGTTCATGTGACATATATAACTGACTGGACAGTTAGTTGTCGAGCCTTGTTTCGATCACGGGCACCGGACATGATGCCGCACCCGATTGTGACTTAATCTAGCAGGTCGAGTGTGTGATAAGCGGTGCGCAACAGGCACGACATTTGCGCGCCATAAAAATCGTATAAATTCGCAAGTGCCTTTGGCGTAAAAATCAAATGCCCCTCATCCACCCATCGTAGCAAATTGGCGGCAATTGCCGCATTCAATATCCGACGAATATGCACGGTTGAGACATTGAACCGCCCTGCCAGTATGGACGGATTTAACGGAACGGGCTTTGGCGACGGAAACACCTCGTCGCGATGAAAGCTTAACAGATACCACAGCACTTGAGAGCCCGCAGACCGATTGACGTATATTTGCGTGATTTCAGGAAAGCGATTGAGGGCCTCAACATCATTAGCAAATTCGTCAATCTGAGACGCACAAATAGCGTCAAAAATCGCGTCATTCTTCAGATGATCCAGCAATTTTCCAACGCGCGGGTCAAGCAATTGAAGGTTCGCGATACCCGCCTCTAATTGAAGGCGCCAAGCAGCGATAAAATTTGGGTTGACCTTGTAGATTTGCGTGCCACTCACGCTCTTCTGCCCCCAGACATCGACATAGCCAAGGTAGCGCAAAAACAAGAGGACGGCGCGGGCGCGTCCCGCACTTAAAAGTCCAAACCGCGCACAAAGCGCCTTGAGTTTGACAAGGGTAACCCCCCTCTTCCCGCATGGAGACAGCGTACATAGCAGCAACAAATCGGCCTGCGTCTTTGAAAATGCCATCCACGGCACGGTCTTGCTCACTCAACACCAACATCGTGGCAGCCCAACGCCGTGCAGCTTCAACAAAGCCGGCGTAACGGTGAACTTCATGGCGATGCACGGCAGGCTCAAATTCGATCAGGCTGGGGTTTGAGACACGCTCTAGAGTGTCGCTGGTCTCAACGATCAGGCTCTCACGCATGCTCTGGCTCAATTTTAATCTGTCTGATTGCAATTATTACTAATTGGTAATTAGCTAAATCAAAAGGATGCCTGACGCAATGGCGTTCCTGCATTCATCTCAGCTTACGCCTGATGCGCCTGAAGGAGGCTTTGGCGGCCAAGTAAGGATTTTGGGGAAATGGTGGGCGGTGACGGTCTCGAACCGCCGACCCTCTCGGTGTAAACGAGATGCTCTTCCAACTGAGCTAACCGCCCCACGCCGCTTCCATAGGGGCTGGATGGGGTTTCTGGCAAGGCCCCTCGTGCAGCCGTGAGGTCGCGGGAAGCAGAGCTCTAACCCGCATTGCACGTATAAAAAAGGCCCCGACAGCTTAGTCAGGGCCTCTTTTTGATAGCGTTTGCGGTGCCTTAATGGGCTGTCGCCCCGGTAGGGTCACCAGATTCTGGCAGACGTTTTGCCAAGGCAGCAGCGGCATCCTCAGGGTTCCAGTCGATCTCGACGATAGGTCGGGTCAACGCATGGACTAGGACCTCATCAGCGGTCGAAACCGGAATAATGGTCAGGCCTTGTTTCACATTCTCTGGAATGTCTTCGAGGTCTTTCTCATTCTCCTTGGGGATCAGCACGGTCTTGATGCCAGCCCGTAAGGCCGCCAAGAGCTTTTCCTTCAGGCCGCCGATGGGCAGAACCCGACCGCGCAAGGTGATCTCGCCCGTCATTGCGACAGAACGCGACACTGGATTATTGGTCAACAGACTGACGATCGCCGTCATCATAGCGATCCCGGCTGATGGCCCGTCTTTCGGCGTGGCCCCTTCAGGCACGTGGACGTGGATGTCGGTTTGGTCGAACAAGGTCGGCTTGATACCAAAGTGCGGCGCGCGCGCTTTGACGTAAGAACTTGCGGCCGAGATCGATTCCTTCATCACATCGCGCAGATTGCCCGTAACGGTCATGCGACCCTTGCCGAACATCTGAACTGCTTCGATGGTCAGCGTATCGCCACCCACTTCAGTCCAAGCAAGGCCGGTAACGGCCCCGACTTGATCCTCGGTCTCAGCTTCACCAAAGCGAACCTTGCGCACACCTAAATAGTCTTTGACATTTTCAGACGTGATCGCGACGGCTTCTTTCTTCTTCTGGCTGATTTCGCGCACGGCCTTACGGGCCAGATTGGCGATTTCCCGCTCAAGGCTGCGGACACCAGCTTCCCGAGTGTAATAGCGGATCACTTCGCGCAAGCCGTCATCCGACAGCGAGAATTCACCAGCCCTCAGACCATTAGCGTCGATCTGCTTTTGCAAGAGGTGACGCTTAGCAATTTCAACCTTTTCATCCTCAGTATAGCCGGGGATGCGGATGATCTCCATGCGGTCCAGCAAGGGCTGGGGCATGTTGAGTGAGTTGGCTGTGGTCACGAACATCACGTCTGACAAGTCATAGTCGACTTCCAGATAATGGTCGTTGAAGGTGCTGTTTTGTTCGGGGTCCAAGACTTCCAACAAAGCTGCCGCCGGATCGCCACGATAATCAGCCCCCATTTTATCGATCTCATCGAGCAAGAACAGCGGGTTGGCGCTCTTCGCCTTTTTCATCGACTGAATGATGCGGCCGGGCATCGAACCAATATAGGTGCGGCGATGTCCGCGAATTTCAGACTCATCGCGCACCCCACCGAGCGACACGCGCACAAAGTCGCGCCCGGTTGCTTTGGCGATGGACTTACCGAGCGAGGTTTTACCCACACCTGGTGGCCCTACGAGGCACAGGATGGGCCCACGCAGCTTATTGGTGCGGGCACCAACTGCCAGATATTCTAGAATACGCTCTTTGACTTTTTCCAAGCCATAGTGATCGCCGTCGAGAACCTCTTCAGCCGCATCAATGTCCTTCTTGGTCTTCTTTTGCTTGCCCCAAGGCAGCGCGATCAACCAATCCAGATAATTGCGCACTACGGTCGATTCCGCCGACATCGGGCTCATCTGCTTCAGCTTCTTCAGTTCAGCTTCGGCTTTGGTGCGGGCTTCTTTGGAGAATTTGGTCTTGCGGATTTGCTCTTCCAACTCCTGAAGCTCGTCACGACCTTCGTCTTGCTCGCCCAGCTCGCGCTGAATGGCCTTCATTTGCTCATTCAGATAATAGTCGCGCTGGCTCTTCTCCATTTGCCGCTTCACACGGTTCCGGATACGGCGTTCAACTTGAAGCACGCCCATCTCGCCTTCCATGAAGGTGAAAATGCGCTCGAGACGCTTAGTCGCGCTGAAGATTTCAAGTAATTCTTGCTTTTGTTCCAGCTTGATCGCCAGATTGTCAGCAATCACGTCTGCGACTTGGCTCGCGGTTGGCAATTGGCCGAGGCCAGAGACGATTTCGGGCGGGATTTTGCGATTGAGTTTTACATAATTCTCAAACTGCTCAATCGCCGTACGCGAAAGTGCCTTTGCCTCTGGGCTATCGGCGTCGATATCTTCGATCTCTGTGACTTGGACCGTGAACATAGGCTCGGTCGCATCAAAGCTCTCAATCGAAACCCGCGACTTACCTTCGACCAGCACTTTCACCGTGCCGTCGGGCAATTTCAGTAACTGCAGCACCGAGGCGATGACACCAGTCTTATGGACGTCATCTGGACCCGGATTATCGGCGCTAGCGTCCTTTTGGGTTGCCAGCACAATTTCCTTATCGCTACGCATCGCTTCTTCCAGCGCCCGAACCGACTTTTCACGCCCAACAAACAAGGGCGAGACGCGATGCGGGAACACGACGATGTCGCGCAGGGGCAGAAGCGGCAGAATACGTGTCTTGGTCATTCAGTTTCCTTAGACTTAGCCTGAGGCATCCTAATTCTTGTTTGGGGCGCGACTTTGACCCAAGTGGATCAAAACGCGCGCCACGGGGAGATAGGGCGCCGTAATGCGGTCTTTTGCAAGTCCGCGATGATGTTAGTCCACAAATGGATGCGCCTAAGGCTGCGTTCAAGGGCCGCCCTGTGTCCGTGATTTTGGCGGTGGGTGAAGAATTGATCTTGCCACACCCCCGCCACGCCAAATCCATCCTTGCTTCACACTCCGGGGCACCCTAGGGATAAAGAAAAAATAAGCCGTCATTGGCTGCTCTGGAGAAAAATATGCGCTATAAATCAGCATCTCTGATCGTCTTGGCTTGTGCGCTTACGGGGCAAGCCCACGCGAAGCCGCAAGGCCTAGAGGCGAGCATTACGCGCACCACTTATGGCATCCCGCATATCACCGCCAAAACCTGGAAAGGCATCGGATACGGCGTCGGCTATGCCTATGCGCAGGACAATTTGTGCATGTTGGCCGAAGATTTCGCCACTGTGGCCGGCGATCGGTCATTGCATTTTGGCGCGAAAGAAAAAACGACCCTCGGCTTTGATCCGTTAGACAATCTGGCGTCGGACACCTTCTTTCGCTCCAACCTCGATCTGACTGCCCTGCGCCGAGACAACTTAAAGACCAGCAAAATCTCGCGCGACCTGAGCGAAGGCTATGTCGCGGGCTATAACCAGTTGCTGCGGGATTTAGGGCCCGAGCGCGTGCCAGAGGCTTGTCGGGGTAAGGCTTGGGTGCGCCCTATCACGACCGATGACATGCTGCGCTTAACCGAAAAGAATGCGCTGCGCTCCGGCGCTTTGGTACTGGCCCAAGCCATCGCCTATGCGGCTCCACCCCAAGAGGTGAAGGCGGATAAAGTCGCCGCCCTTACCCTACCCGATACGCAAGCATCAGGCCTAGGCAGCAATGGCTGGGCCTTTGGGGCCGAAACGACCGCCAATGGGCGAGGCCTGATCGTTGGCAATCCGCATTTCCCGTGGGCAGGTCCATCGCGCTTTTATCAACTCCACATCACTATACCGGGCGTCGTGGATGTCATGGGCGCGACATTGGCAGGCTCGCCCTTGCCCACCATCGGCTTTAACAAAGACATTGCTTGGACCCACACCGTCAGTGCGTCGAAGCATGCCACCGTGTTTGAACTTACCCTCGATCCGGCAGACCCCACCCGCTATCTTGTCGATGGCAAGAGTGAAGCGATGCAGGTCCGCACGATTCAAGTGCCGACACCTGAAGGACCAGTCCAACGCACCGTCTATGTCAGCCGCTTTGGCCCACTGATGGTGATGCCAGCAGCAGGGCTTAATTGGACGAAGGAACGTGCCTTTGCCATACGTGACGCCAATAGTGGCAATAATCGCCTGATTGATGCCTGGGTCGGGATCAATTTGGCCAAGAATGTCGGCGATATTCGCAACGCCGTAACCAAAACCCTTGGCATACCGTGGGTAAACACAATTGCCGCGGACCGCTATGGCAATGCGCTTTTGGCCGATGTGACAGCCGTTCCCAATGTCTCCGCTCAAAAGATCAAGGATTGCGCGACGCCGCGTTCAGCCCCCTTGGCGCAGCGCCTAGTCGTGCTGGATGGCAGTAAATCGGCGTGTGATTGGGATGTTGCACCGGGCACCCCTGCCCCGGGCCTCATGCCCGCCAGCGATCAGGCAATCGTCGAGCGCCGCGACTATGTCGCCAACAGCAATGATAGCTATTGGCTGACGAACCCAAAGAGCCCCTATCGTGTCTTGTCACCTATTCTTGGAACTGCTGAGGTCGCACGCAATCTGCGCACCCGTTCTGGCCTGATTGAGATTGACCGCAGACTGACGGGCACCGATGGCTTTACCAGCACGAAGGTCGATCATGAGACCGCGCGCGCCATGCAATATGCCAACAAGAGCCTTGCCGCTGAGCTCACGCTCGATGCGGTTCTGGGACTATGTGCCGACCAAGCCGATCTGGCCGGTGCCTGTCAGACGCTGAAAAGCTGGGACAGGCTCTACAACAACGACAGCAAGGGGGCCTATCTTTTTTGGGCTTTCTGGGAGTTGGCCGACAAGCTTCCAGGCAAATGGGCGACACCCTTTGATCTGAAGGACCCAGTGAACACCCCACGTGATCTGGTCACGACTGGACCTGTCGCAGATCAGCTTCGCGGTGCCTTGCGGGCTGCAGCAGAGCGCCTGACCAAGGAAGGCTATGCCTTGGATGTGGCGTGGGGTAGCGTGCAATTTGTGACGCGTAATGGCGAAAACATCCCCATCCATGGCGCACATGGCAATCTGGGCGTGCTCAACGTGCAAGTCTCTGAGAAAGTTGGCCAAGTGCTCGTGCCACGCCATGGCACCAGCTATCTGCAAATTGTCGGCTTTGATGACAAAGGCCCGGTTGCGGATGCGATTTTAAGCTATGCCCAATCAACAGACCCCGCATCGCCTTATTATGCCGACCAAACCAAGGCCTATGCCGAGAAGCGCTGGAACCGTCTGCCCTTTACACCCACCCAGATCCAAGCGGCCAAAGTGGGCGAGACGTTGAAGCTTAAAGAATAGAGGCCATCAGCCCTTAGTGGGGCAAACAAGACACTGGGGGCCAAGATCGGCGACTTTCTTGACCCCCATCAAGGTCATATTGGTGCGCATCTCTGCTTCAAAGAGCGATATCAGGCGGCCTACGCCCGCCTCACTTCCTGCAGCCAACGCATAGGCATAGGCTCGCCCAAGCATTACGGCAGCTGCACCAAGCGCTAAGAAGCGCAGCACTCCATCCCGCTACGAACGCCAGAGTCAGCCAGTATTGGGGTCGCCTTGGCTAAAGCTTCGACGATTGCAGGCAAGGCAGCTGCGGTCGATAAAGTACCATCCAATTGCCGCCGCCATGGTTTGAGACCACCAAGGCGTCGGCCTCAAACTTGACCGCGTCGCGAGCATCGTCAGGGTCCAAGATGCCTTTAATGATGATTTGGCCCTGCCAGCTATCGCAGATCCATTCGAGGTCTTTCCAGCCGATGCTGGGATCGAAATTCGCGCCAAGCCAGTCGATATAGTCAGCTAGGCCGGTCGCTTGGCCACGATAGGCAGAGATCTCGCAAGATCACGCGGCCTACCCAAAAGGCCCACATCGAGCGCCCAACTCGAGTGTAACATGGCTTGGGCCATGCGACGCTTACCCGCCCAAGGCCCAGACATGCCTGAATGCGGGTCGCGGTAGCGCGTTAAAGGCGTCGGCATGTCTGCGGTGAACACCAATGTCGTAACGACCAATGCTGCGGCGCGTGCCAGCGCATCGGCTATTAAGCCGCGGTCTTTCAAGACATAGATCTGGAACCAGATGGGCTGGGCACTGGCTGCTGTCACTTTGGCCATCGGGCAAATGCTGACGGTGGAGAGCGTATAGGGGATGCTTGCCTTGGCGGCGGCCCTAGCGGCCTGCACCTCGCCGCGGCGTGCCAACATGCCCGACAGGCCAACAGGGCCTAAGATGACGGGCAAGGCAAGGTCTTGCCCCAAGAGCGTGGTTGAGAGGTCGACGGCGTCCATGGCGTGCAGCACGCGTTGCCGCAATAGGATTTGCGACAAGTCTGCCTCATTGGCTTTAAGGGTCGCTTCGTCCAGCGCGCCGCCATCGACATAGTCAAACAAAAAGCACTGCAAGCGCTGTTGCGCAGCACGTCGAAAAGCCCTTGGACTGGCAATGATCATCTAGCCCTGCCCCTTCAGACCGCTTAGCCTCAAGCCAAGCACAGCGCTGGGCTCTCAGGCAAATCCGCCACTGGCGTCTTGTTGCTGGCAACGCACCAAACGACTGGTCAGCACGGCAGCTTGGCGATGCTTGACTGCTTCGCGGTAATCCAAGTCAGTTACCATGGCCAGAAAAGCACCTGCACTTGGGTAGTTCGCTATGAAGATCGTGTCCCAAGTCTCTGATTCTGGACCAGTTACCATGGCCTGCATAGTCCCTCGCCAGGCGACCTTACCACCTAAGCGGCTGAAAATTGGATCGCTTGTGCGGCCATATTCCTTATACGCTTCCTCGCCCGAGCGCCCCAGATTAGCGTCTGGATGATCGGCAGGATAAAGCGCGAGCGGACGATAGCGAACCTGATTGAGCATCCAGATCGGCTCATCGCGAGGCAGCGATTTGAACAAGTCAAAGGCTGCCCGTGTTGGATCGACAAAGGCCTCGTCACTCATAATGTTTTCGCCTTTTGCTTAGCCTGCAGCGGCAGGGGCTGCTTGGTCGCGACGCTCTGCATAGATCAGAAGCGGCTTGGCACGGCCTTCAATGACTTCGCCATTGACCACAACTTCTTCCACACCCTCGTAAGATGGCAGGTCGAACATGGTCTCCAGCAAAACACCTTCGAGGATGGAACGAAGACCACGAGCACCGGTCTTACGCGCAATGGCCTTGGTAGCCACACACCGTAAGGCTTCCTCGGTGAAGGTCAGCTTGGTGTTTTCCATCTCAAACAAGCGTTGATACTGTTTGATCAAGGCGTTCTTGGGCTCGGTCAGGATTTGGATCAAAGCGGCTTCGTCCAAATCTTCCAAAGTCGCGAACACGGGCATGCGGCCTACGAATTCAGGAATCAGGCCAAACTTCAACAAATCCTCAGGCTCACACTCGCGCAGTACGTCACCCGTGCGGCGGTCGTCCGGGCTGCGTACATTGGCACCAAAGCCAATGCCAGCACCTGTGCCACGGCGCGAAATAATGGTATCAAGGCCCGGGAAGGCTCCGCCAGCGATAAACAAGATGTTGGTGGTGTCGACTTGCAGGAATTCCTGCTGCGGATGTTTACGGCCACCTTGTGGCGGCACAGAAGCAACCGTGCCTTCCATCAATTTCAGTAAAGCCTGCTGCACACCCTCACCCGACACGTCACGCGTGATGGATGGATTGTCAGACTTGCGGCTGATCTTGTCGATTTCGTCGATGTAAACAATGCCGCGCTGAGCGCGCTCAACATTGTAGTCCGACGCCTGCAACAGCTTCAGAATAATGTTTTCAACATCTTCCCCGACATAGCCAGCTTCGGTCAAAGTCGTCGCATCTGCCATGGTGAACGGCACGTCGATGATGCGGGCAAGGGTTTGCGCCAGCAGGGTCTTACCGCAACCGGTTGGACCAATAAGCAAGATGTTCGACTTCGCCAGTTCCACATCGCCATTCTTTTGGGAGTGGGCTAGGCGCTTATAATGGTTGTGCACAGCCACGGCCAAGACACGCTTGGCATAGTTTTGGCCGATTGCGTAATCGTCGAGAACGTCTTTGATCTCCTGCGGCGTCGGTACGCCGTCCTTGGATTTCACGAGTTGGTTCTTGTTCTCTTCGCGGATGATATCCATGCAAAGTTCGACACACTCATCGCAGATAAAGACCGTTGGCCCTGCGATCAGTTTGCGGACTTCATGCTGGCTCTTGCCGCAGAAGCTGCAATAAAGCGTATTTTTTGAATCACCGCTGGCTGCTTTGGTCATATCTACTCCAGTCCGTCACGGTGCTGCCAAAAGCAGCCTCTGACGGTCGCTTCAAAAAGCTTTGTCCAGTCTTGCACAGAATCTGTCAACGATCCGTTGCAAAACTGAAGCAATTACGTTCACCCGCCTCAGCCTACGCAAAAACGAGGCCGTGCGGGCTTAAGCCCGCGCTTAGCTTGTCAGACTTGGGTCTTCGCGCTTCACAAACACTTCGTCCACAATGCCGAAAGCCTTAGCTTCTTCGGCAGTCATAAAATGGTCACGGTCCAAAGTTTTCTCAATGACATCATAGTCTTGCCCGGTATGCTTGACGTAGATTTCGTTTAGGCGACGCTTGGTGGCGACAATATCTTCAGCATGGCGTGCAATGTCAGTTGCCTGTCCGCGGAAGCCACCAGAAGGCTGGTGCACCATCACGCGGGCGTTAGGCAGCGCAACACGGCTACCTTTTTGACCGGCAGCTAGCAGAAGCGAACCCATAGAAGCGGCTTGCCCCATCACCACAGTTGAGACGGGTGAGCGGATATATTCCATCGTGTCATAGATCGACAGGCCAGAGGTGACGACGCCACCTGGGCTATTGATATACATAGCAATTTCTTTCTTTGGATTTTCAGACTCCAAGAAAAGAAGCTGGGCGCAGATCAAGGCAGCCATGCCGTCCTCAACAGGACCGGACACAAAAATGATGCGTTCGCGCAACAGGCGAGAAAAAATGTCGAAGGCCCGCTCGCCACGCGAACTTTGCTCGACAACCATCGGGACTAAGCCCAGTGCGCGTGTGATATGATCGGTCATAAAAGCCTCTTTCAGAACACGCCAAATGCGTTCTGGAACACTAGATATTGGCCCGCTTCGCCTCGGTTGCAAGGAGATGTTGCGGTTAATACGGTTTGCAAGCAGTGAATGAAGGAAAGATGAAGCTCACTTGTCTCATCCACACCCATTTACAGGGCAGTGGAAAACCAAGGTGCTGCGACAACATTCCTTACTGATAGAGTGCATTCAAATAAGCAGCAATTCGAACCCCCGCCTGCGTCAGGCGCATGTCTAAGGCTTCATTTTGCTGGAATGCATAGGTGTATCCCAAACGCGAATCGGCCGGATAAACTGTGTCACGCAAGGCCGCGCTCTCTGCCACCCAAACCATTGGGTCTGCATTGGCCCAGTCTTTGAGGTTTTTTTGGGTAATCCGACGCGACAACCATGCGGTCATTTCGGTGTAAGATAATTGCTGCCGATCGACCAGATTGCCATCCCAGACCGCGTGCAGGTTGGTATCCTCGCGACCAAATTGGACTTTGACGTCGTTACCACCGCGATCGGTGCCATTGCCGACGTGCAAAGGCTGGTGCAAATCACCGATGATATGCACGGTAAACCGCAGGGCCAATTGCTTGTCCGCTAGGCTGGCTTTTGGATCGCGCAGTGTCTTAGCAAAGCCCGCCAATGCGCTAACCGCGTCGCCCTCCGGCGGCGCCCCAACTTCCAAGTAGGTCTTGCCCGCTGGAACCGTTACATAATGCCAAGGATTTGCCGTCTTTTGCCAGAAAAATTCAGGGCTAGAGCGCATTTCATCTGGCCAAGTAGAGGCTTCAGCCAAAGACTCAGTGCCCAACACGCCCTTCACCGCTTTTGCTGCCCTCTTAGACAAATGAGGCTCGGCAATCGCACCGGTTACCCGATGGCCGATTTGCCCCCAAGCAAAGGCGGGCGAGCCGCCTAGAAATACCAATAAGGCGACCAGAAAAGCACGCATCAGTTGACCTCCAACCCATGCGGCTTGCAAAAAAGCCGGGAGTTACCACATCCGGTGTTAAGGGGTGTCTAGGACAGGTTCAAGCCAATCACAGGTCACTACGTGGCTGTTGCTGTCAAATCCTGTTAAAGAGCGGTTTGAACTATTGCGACCGGCAATCTGTTACATTTATTCGCGACCTAGAAGCGCGATTTCAGGATCATCATGCCCTTCCCATCTCTACCCGCCGTATTTGAAGCCGCATTGACGGCACAAGGTTACGGCGAACCTACCCCCGTTCAAGCCGCAGTTCTGGCTGAAGAACGCGCTGACGCTGACCTTTTGGTGTCGGCACAAACCGGTTCTGGCAAGACAGTTGCCTTTGGTCTGTCAATTGGCCCCACGCTTTTGGCTGGCGGAGAACGCCTAGGCCGAGGCGGTGCGCCCTTAGCCTTGGTCATCGCGCCGACACGCGAACTCGCTCAACAGGTCGCCCGCGAACTCGAGTGGCTCTACGCCAAAGCAGGCGCGCAAGTCGTCTGCTGCGTGGGTGGCATGGATGCGCGCCAAGAAGCCCGGAAGCTACAAGCGGGCTGCCATATCATTGTTGGGACTCCTGGACGCCTGCGCGACCATATGGAACGCGGCCGGGCAGACTTCAGCGCGCTGCGCGCCGTTGTGCTAGATGAAGCCGATGAAATGCTCGACTTGGGCTTTAAGGACGACTTAGAAGCCATTCTAGACGGTACGCCAGAAGACAAGCGCACCCTCCTCTTCTCCGCCACTCTGGCCAAAGACATTGTCACCTTGGCCAAGCATTATCAGCGCAATGCCATTCGCATTGATACCACAACGCGCGATGTGCCCCATGGCGATATTGAATATCGCGCCATTCGGGTTGCACCGAACGAGCTTGAATTGGCTGTCGTAAACGTCCTGCGCCTTTACGGCACGGGCGGTGCCTTGGTCTTTTGTGCGACGCGCGAAAGCGTACGCCATTTGTTTGGTAGCTTGCGGGAACGTGGCTTCTCCGCCGTAGCTCTGTCGGGTGAGCTTTCGCAAAAAGAGCGCACCGATGCGCTACAAGCCCTGCGCGATGGCCATGCCCGCGTCTGCGTTGCAACGGACGTAGCTGCACGTGGCCTCGATCTGCCAGACCTTAACCTCGTGATCCATGCAGAGCTGCCACAGAATAAAGCGGCCCTGCTTCACCGTTCTGGCCGGACAGGCCGTGCTGGACGCAAGGGGACTTCGGTCGTTCTGGTGCCAACCACACGGCGTAAGAAGGCCGAACAATTGCTGCATTCAGCAGGCGTCTCTGCCATTTGGTCGGGCCCGCCAAGCGCTGAATCCATTCGGGCAGCAGACCGCGACCGCTTGATGAATGATCCGATGCTGAAGGAGCCTGCAACCGAGGAAGATGTTGGCTTGGCCGCAGCCCTCCTTGAGGCGGCAGGCCCAGAACAAGTCGCGACGGCCCTAATCCGCCTTTACCGTTCACGACTGCCAGAGCCTGAAGATCTGTTTGAGCCCTTGGCCGAACCCCGTGGCCAACGGCCAGAACGTGGTGAGCGCCCTGCCCGTATGCGCGACCATCCGGAGCTAGACAGACCCGGCCGCGACCCACGCGACTTTGGCGGTCAAGAAGGCTCCGGCGCGCCATGGTTCCGCCTGTCGGTCGGTCGCAATTCAAACGCCGACCCGAAATGGTTGATCCCGCTGATTTGCCGCCTCGGCCATGTCACCAAGAATGACATCGGCAATATCCGCATTTTTGATCGCGACACCGTATTTGAAATCGATCCCCGCGTGGCAGATCGGTTTATGCAAGCGGTCTATAACCATCCAGACGACGCGATGCGGATTGAGCCCGCCAATGATCCCGGCAGCGCCAAAGGCGCACCGCGTCGGGGTGACCAAAAGAAGGGCGGCAATAAGGGTAAACCTAACGCGCCAGTTGCGCCTGGTGAACGAGGCCCCCGTGGCATCGTCGGCCCACCCCGCGGCAAAGGCGGCCCGCCACCCTTTGGGAAAAAGTCGTTTAAAAAGAAAGTCCGGATGGACTGAGGGGCTTGTCGTCCTCAAACCACCCCTTCACCGGCTTCGCCGGCATCGGCGCATGCGCCGAAACCCCGTAAACGGGGAAGCGGTAGCGGAAACGATTGAGACACACAGCTTCCCCATTTATGGGGAAGCTGGCCGCGAAGCGGACTGAAGGGGCTCTCTCAGCTCAACGCTGCCTGTGCCGCAGCCAAGCGGGCGATGGGCACCCGGTAAGGCGAGCAAGACACATAGTCGAGGCCTGCTTTTTCACAGAAGGTGATGGAGGCTGGGTCGCCGCCGTGCTCACCACAAATACCAAGTTTCAAGTCTGGCTTGGTGGCGCGGCCACGGTCGCGGGCGATCTTGATAAGGTCGCCGACGCCCGACTGATCCAAAGTCACGAACGGATCTTTTTCAAAGATCCCTTGCTCGACATAGGCCCCCATGAAGCGGCCGGAATCGTCGCGGCTGATGCCAAGGGTCGTTTGCGTTAGGTCGTTGGTGCCGAAGGAGAAGAAGGCCGCCTGACGGGCGATCTCGTCGGCTTTCAGCGCCGCGCGCGGCAATTCGATCATGGTACCAACAGAATACTCGATTTCCATCCTTTCATGATCCATGACTTCGCGACCGATAGCATCCACCCGATCTTTCAGGATTTGCAATTCCTTTTCGGTCGCCACCAGCGGGATCATGATTTCTGGCACGGGCGCTTCGCCTTCTGCTTTGGCCACTTGAATTGCGGCTTCAAAGATGGCGCGAGCCTGCATCTCGTAGATTTCAGGATAGGTGATGCCAAGGCGGCAGCCACGGTGGCCTAACATCGGGTTCACTTCGTGCAAGTCCTTGGCGCGTTCCAGCAATTTGGCCTTATCCAGCCCGGTAGCATTGGCCACAGCTTCCACATCTTCCAAACTATGGGGCAGGAATTCGTGCAATGGCGGGTCGAGCAAGCGGATCGTGCAAGGCAGGCCCTTCATTATAGTGAAAATCTCAACAAAGTCTTGGCGTTGCATCGGCAGGATTTTAGTCAGTGCCAAAACGCGGCCTGCTTTGGTTTCTGAGAGAATCATTTCGCGAACAGCAGCGATCCGGTCAGCGTCAAAGAACATATGCTCCGTACGGCAGAGGCCCACGCCTTCAGCCCCGAATTCGCGTGCGGTACGCACGTCGAGCGGGGTTTCAGCATTTGCCCGGACTTTCAGGCGGCGGACCTTGTCGGCCCAGACCATCAAGGCCGCAAAGTCGCCCGACAGTTCAGGCTGTTCCATCTCAACCGCGCCAAACAGGACTTCGCCTTTCGAGCCATCGACCGAGATGATGTCGCCCTTTTTGATCTCCCGACCGCGCACTTTGAACAAACCTGCTTCTTCGTCGATTCGGATTTCGCCAGCGCCCGAAACGCAAGGCCGGCCCATACCGCGTGCCACGACCGCTGCGTGGCTGGTCATACCGCCGCGTGAGGTGACAATGGCGCGGCTGGCGTGCATGCCATGAATGTCTTCGGGGCTGGTTTCTTCGCGTACGAGGATGACCGACTTACCAGCCTTGGACATTTCTTCGGCTTCATCGGGGTCAAACACAACTTCACCGACGGCAGCACCAGGAGACGCAGGCAAACCAACAGCGATCAAGTCGCGCACCGCACCTGGCGCGATTGTTGGGTGCAGCAATTGATCCAGGGCTGCAGGATCGACCCGCATCACGGCTTCATTCTCAGTAATCAGGCCTTCGGCGACCATGTCGACAGCAATCTTCAAAGCAGCCTTGGCGGTGCGTTTGCCGTTACGGGTTTGCAGCATCCATAATTTGCCGCGCTCCACCGTGAACTCAATGTCCTGCATGTCTCGGTAATGGCCTTCCAATTGGCCATAAACTTGGACCAATTGCAGGAACACCTCGGGAAGCGCTTCTTCCATCGAAAGACCGCCCTCGCCCATCGTTTCGCGCTGGACGCGGGTGATGGACTTTGGCGTGCGAATGCCGGCGACAACGTCTTCACCTTGAGCGTTGATCAGATATTCGCCGTAGAACAAGCACTCGCCCGTCGATGGGTTACGCGTAAAGGCCACGCCCGTGGCGGAAGTTTCGCCCATATTGCCAAACACCATGGCTTGAACGTTGACGGCGGTGCCCCAGCTTTCAGGAATGTCGTGCATTTTCCGGTAAAAGTCGGCGCGGTCATTCATCCACGACCTGAACACAGCACCGACCGCGCCCCACAATTGGTCGTTCACATCCTGCGGGAATGGTTTGCCCATCGCAGTTTCCACCGCGGCCTTATATTTGACTACGACCTTTTCCCAATCTTCCGCCTGAAGGTCGGTATCAATCGTGTAATCGTTGACTTCCTTGTAGCTTTCCAGAATGTCTTCAAACATGTGGTGGTCGAGTTCCAGAACCACATTGGAATACATTTGGATGAACCGGCGATAGCTATCAAAGGCAAAGCAGCGGTTGCCGGATTGGGCCGCAAGGCCTTCCACCGTCTCATCGTTGAGGCCCAAGTTCAGAACGGTGTCCATCATGCCGGGCATGGACGCGCGCGCGCCAGAGCGAACCGATACAAGAAGCGGGTTTGCGGCATCGCCAAAGCCTTTGCCCACGGTGGCCTCAACTGTGGTCAGGGCTGCTTTGACTTCATCGGCCAGCGCATCAGGGTATTTCTGGCCCAAAGCATAAAAGGCCGTGCAGACCTCGGTCGTGATGGTAAAGCCTGGAGGAACGGGAAGCCCGATCTTATTCATTTCAGCAAGGTTCGCGCCCTTGCCACCCAAAAGATTTTTCATGCTGGCGTCGCCATCGGCGAGCCCTGCTCCAAAGCTATAAACCAATTTACTCATGTAGCATCTGCCTCATGTGATTCCTGCGCCACAGGCGCGTGTTAGCGGCCCTTCTAAGGCAGTCCAGTGAAGTATCAACCCACAGAGAAGCCCAGAATGGCCGAAGTGTGTCGCAAGACACACACCCTTTTGGATATGTAGTTTTACAACACGCAAAATCGTCCAGAATCCGAGCATTTGTCTGGATTGCGATCCTGATGAAACAAGCCTCATCTTAAGTCCCGTGTCGCAACCCGTGGCGGACCGGACGGCTTGAACTTAAGCGCCGGCCAACTTCGAGAAGTCGGCCACCCGCTCACTCACCGCCCGCAATTTCACCAATAGCGCCAAGCGGTTCTGACGAATGGCAGCATCGGAAGCATTGACGAGGACATTTTCAAAGAAGCGGTCGACTGGGCCGCGTAGCCCCGCCAAAGCTCCCATCGCAACGTCAAACGCTTCTGCCGCCAAGGCCTGCTCCATTTGGCTTTCAGCGACCATTAGGGCTTGGTGCAGCCCCTGCTCGGCTGGCTCTGCCAACAGCGCGTCTGAAACTGTGCCCTGCGCCGCAGCCCCGTCCTTCTTTTCCTCAGCACGGAGAATATTGGCCCCGCGCTTAAGTCCCGCCACCAGATTGGCCCCATCCTCGGTCTTAAGGACTTTGGAGAGCGCCGTCACACGGGCAACGATTCGCATGATGTCGTCATCCGGGATCGCAAAGGACGCTTCCAGCACATCTGGCGAGAAGCCTTCATCGCGGAGGGAAACGCGGAGGCGTTCTAAGATGAAGTCGAGCAAGCCATTGGCTGTAGTTTTCTCTGCCAAAGCAAAGCGAACGCCACCTTCCCGCATAATCCGGATCACACCCAGTGCCGCGCGGCGCAGTGCATAAGGGTCGCCCGAACCGGTTGGTTTCTCGCCAATGGCAAAGAAGCCAGTCAACGTATCGAGTTTATCAGCCAAGGCCAGGGCCATGGCGACGGGTTCGCTTGGTACCTGATCGGATGGACCGACGGGTTTGTAGTGATCGCGGATGGCGTCGGCGATGATTTGGTTGGAAGCCTCGCTTGACCCCTGCTGAAGCTGATAATAACGCCCCATAACCCCTTGAAGTTCTGGGAATTCGCCGACCATTTCGGTCGTCAAATCAGCCTTAGCCAACAAAGCTGCCTGCTTGGCTGCGGCCACATCTGCCCCGACCAAGGGCGCGATCTCGCCCGCTAGTGCCACGATGCGGCGTACCTTGTCTCCGACGCTGCCCAGCTTTTCGTGGAACACCAAGGTATCCAGCTTCGGCACGCGGCTTCCAAGACTTGCCTTGCCGTCCAAGTCCCAAAAATAGCGCGCATCATTGAGGCGGGCCGCCAGCACGCGGGCATTACCCAGCGCAATCTTCTTGCCGCCGTCGGTTGCCTTTACATTGGACACGATGATGAAATGCGGCGCGAGGCCGCCAGTCTTGGGATCGCGGACGACGAAATATTTCTGATTGACCCGCAAGGTCAGGCGAATGACTTCTGGTGGCAGGTCCAAGAAGGAAGGATCCATGTCGCCCATGATCACATGCGGCTCGTCCACCAGACCACAGACTTCTTCTAAAAGCCCTTCATCATCAATGAGT
>JBEAVQ010000040.1:0-20812 GCA_041160865.1 Pseudomonadota bacterium
AGCTGACAATCGTTGCCTCCCCAGCACAGCTAACGGAACCATGAACAAGCTCCAACGCTATTATTTTGGCCAATTGGTCCCAGTGTTTCTCCTGATTATTGTCGGGTTGACGCTAATTGCTTTGTTGACTCAAAGTCTCTCACAGCTTGATTTGCTCTTTGAGCGTGGCCAAAGTGCGGCAACCTTTTTGGGCATCTCTCTCTTGGCGACGCCCCAGATTATGGCGATTGTGATGCCGGTCGGTCTATTCGCGGCAGTGAGCTGGACCTACGGCCGGCTACACCAAGACAATGAGATCATTGTAGCTTATGGCGCTGGGTGGACTTTATGGCGGGTGGCGGAACCAGCCTTCAGACTAGCCGCTATTGGCGCTGTTGCAGCGCTCGCTGTCAATTTGTTTGTCCAACCTCTAGCACTGCGTGAAATGCGCGAGCGTTTATTTGAAATACGCGCAGATTTTGCTAGCTCAATGGTCCGCGAGGGAGAGTTTCGTTCTACCGTCGATGGCCTGATGATTTTCGCTCGGCGGATCGACCGCGACGGAACATTGAATGGCCTTATTATTTCTGACACCAAGTCTGCTTCAAACCCGGTAATCTATGCGGCGCAGCGTGGCACGATTGCAAAGCTTGAAACCGGGCCCGTGATCGTTCTGCAAGAAGGGTCCGTCCAACGTAAGCTGGAGAACGGTCAGATCGATTTGATTGGCTTTTCTAATTATGTCGTTGAGTTACGCGGCTTTGCGGACAAAAATCTTGAGCTTTTCTATAAACCTTCGGATCGATTCTTGCCTCAGTTGTTGAAGCCGGACCTTACGGATTATTGGGACCGCGACCACGTGGGAGATTTATTGGCCGAAGCCAATAGAAGGTTGGCCGCCCCAATTATTTGTCTGTCTGCTGTCGCGTTAGCGATGCTGGCAATTTTGGGGGGCTCGTTCTCGCGTCAGGGCTATGCTGCTCGGATTGGGTGGGCTTTTGGTGGACTGATCTTAATGCTTTTGAGCTTTACGGGCTTAATTCCTACGGTTGCTGAAACTCCAGGGCTCGGCCTTGTGCTCTATATAATTCCCTTGGCTGTGCTCATATTTGCAACGCGTTCAATGCGCACGCCCTTACCCAGTTTTGTGAATTTATCAGACAATCTCGAGCCAACATCGAAGTCTCATCGGCGGGGCAATTATGCACATTAGTCGGCTGGATACCTATATCTTCAAACTCACATTATATGGTGTTTTGGTAGCCGCAGGCGGCGTGTGCCTGTCGATCATTTTGGTAGATATCGTCGAACAATTGCGCAACGTCTCTGGGGTGGCGAATGCAAACACGTTCACCGCCCTGCGCTTTACTCTGATGCGCACACCGGGAATTCTGGAACTGGCCTTGCCATTTGCAGTTCTTGTGGGCTCGATCGTCACCTTCATGCGATTGGCACGCAGCTCTGAGATTGTTGCTATGCGGGCCTCTGGGGTGTCGACTTGGCGCTTCTTGAGTCCAGTTGCGGTCTTAGCTGCCTTGGTTGGACTGTTTGCAATCTTCATCCTTGGCCCATCAGCAGCCCGCCTGAACCTCGCCTATGAAACCCAATTGCAGGCCCTCACTGCGGTAGCTACCACCAAGACCGGCGAAGGGGGCCGCACCATGATGTGGATCAAGGATCGCGGGCCAGACCTCCAGCTAACGATATCAGCTGAGGCAGGATCGGCAGGACAGTTTAGCAACGTGACCCTTCTAACGTTTAGTAAGGCGGATTCACGTTTCATCGCACGTTATGATGCAATGACCGCGACACGCTCTGAACAGTCGTGGACCCTTTTCAACGGCACTAAAACGGCAATTGGTGCTCAAGCCGCGCCTTTTGCGACCCTTACATTTCCGATTCTTGAGGATCGTTTAGACGACAGCCAGAAGAATAAAGATGCAACGGCCCGGGCGATGTCGATTTGGGACCTCCCTCGCGCTGCTCGCGATGCTGAAGCTGCTGGTGGTTCTCCCCAGCGTTATTGGTTGCAATTCCATCGGAAACTGGCTCTCCCAATCGCGCTCTTGTCGATGGCAATGATCGCAGCTGTTTTGTCCCTAAGCAGCGATCGTTTCGGACATAGAGCCATCATGGCAGCCGCAGCAATTGCAGCTGGGCTCCTCGTCTACTTCATAAACGACATTTCTGGAGCTTTGGCCACAGCGGGCTATGCGCCGAGCTGGGTTGCAGCTTGGTGTCCACCACTTGCAGCTTTATTTATTGCACTTGCAACAGTGTCCTATCGCGAAGATGGGTGAGCTTAGCCGCTAGACGCGGGGTGAGTCGCTCTTTACACCCAAACAATCTTTTCCGCTGAAGCGTCTCATCGAGGATCGCTTATGACCCGCGCACTGCAACGTCAGTTATTGGCCGTTTCGCTTGGAACCATTTTCGTTCCAGCGCTCTCGATTGCGCGAGAGAAGCCAGACTGGAATCTTCAAGATGCACCTGCTGCAAAGGTCTCTACAGATAAGACAGCTATAACTGACACACGTGCGCCAACAAGAGCTGAAGACCCGGTATTATTAGAAGCTGACGCGATCGAGCAGGGTGATGAAGCCGGGGTCCTCATTGCCAAAGGTAATGTGACCGCTCGGAATAATGGACGCATTGTCCGTGCAGACCAAATAAACTACAATCAGAAGACGGGTATCGTAAAAGCTCTTGGCAATGTCACGGTCGTTAATGCCGATGGCTCAGCGACCTTCGCCGATGAACTTACTTTAGATGATGATCTAACTAGTGGCGTGGCAGGCAATTTTGCCTCCAAGTTTGCTGACGGCTCGACTTTGGCAGCCAATGCAGTCGTGACACGCGAAGGTGATCGGAAACTCATGTCGCAAGCGGTGTTTACCGCATGCCCTATCTGTAAAGATGGCAAGACCAAACCTTCTTGGATCATACGTGCCCGCCGGGCGATACAGAATGAGCGCACAGAATCGATTGTTTATAATGACGTCGTTTTTGAGGTTAAGGGCGTCCCAGTTCTTTACATCCCTTACTTCGCCCATGGTGATCCATCGGCCGGGCGGCGTTCGGGCTTGTTACAACCCAAACCCGGTGAATCGTCGCGTAATGGCTACTTCATCGAGCAGCCCTATCTACAAGTTATTGACGCATCATCCGACATCACCATTACGCCAATCATAAGCCAATACATCAATCCTGTTCTTCAACTGGATTATCGCCGGAAATTCTATTCCGGTGGCGTCGTCCTGAATGGCACCGTCACCAAAGAAAAATTCTTTGGCAAGCGTGGCGAAAAGTTTGGAGAATCTGACTGGCGCGGGCATATTTTTGGCAATGGCGAGTTTAAAATCAATGACACGTGGAACTGGGGTTTCACCGCCGAAAGCGCCAGTGATGACCTCTACATTTTCCGCTATCGCATTGGGCAGGAAAATCTGCAGGCAGGCTTGGTCCGCCCACAAACCTCGCGGCTTATGTCACAACTCTACGTGCAAGGCCAAACAGACCGATTTTATGTGAGGTCTTTAAGTGCTGTATTTCAAGACCTAGTGCCAGGAGAACGACGCAAAAACCTCCCGCGCGTCGCCCCACTCGTAGACGGCACGTATCGCTGGCTAATTGGTCCGATGAATGGCCGCCTCGATGTCTCGGGCTCAGCTGTATCGCTCATGCGAACTGAAGGACGCTTGGACTCCATCCGTGGCAATATTGGTGCCACGTGGCGGGGTACACAAATTCTTCCTGGCGGCTTTGTCCTTGAGCCAATGGCGATGCTACGTGGTGATTATTTCGACTATGGTGGAGGCTCCAATACTGGTGCTGTTTCGATTGTTCCCCTAGAGGCGGATTCGTTTGGCCGTGGTCTAGGGTTGGTATCTGTTGACCTACGTTGGCCCCTAATACGTCCCGGCAACCGCTTCAATTTGACTTTGGAGCCGCGGACGTCGCTGACCGTCGCCAGTAAGGATGATAAACAAAGCCGCGTGCGCGTAGAAGATTCCTTAGGCTTTGAAATGGATGCTACCAGCCTGTTCCGCCCAGCTGGGGCGGCAGGGATGGATTTGTGGGAGCCGGGCAGCCGCGTCAGTATTGGCTTGCGGGCCGGGATCGACGTTCTGCCAACTTCCGCAGCTAATCCGATGCCATTGCGTGCAACCGCCTTTGTCGGGCGCCGTATCCGGACCGATGACGCGAGCGCCTTTAGCCGCGCCTCCAATCTGGACCGAAAGGAATCGGATTGGGTTGGCGATTTTGAGCTGCGTCACGGCGATAACGTCAGCTTGAGTGGTCGATTGCGCGTCGATCCTAAAACTGGGAAACTAGTCCATACTGAAGCCATGACACGGCTAAAACTATGGCGCACGGAGACGAGCCTTCGGTATCATGAATTTGATTCCAGTGCGGCGGGTGCTACCCGCGCTAACAAAGAATTGCAGGGCACAGTTATCCTAACGATGAATAAGAACTTCAAACTGTTTGGTTCGCTTTATCGCGACTTCAATAGTGACACTAATCTGCGCTCTGCCTATGGCTTGATTTATGGCGATGAATGCACTGATTTCCGCATTTTTTACGAAGAGCTTGGGACTCGAAACCGCTTCATTGAGCCCTCGCAATCTATCCGCTTCCAAATTGCGTTCCGCACTTTGGGCGAACTGTCTGACGCCCCATTTGACTGAGAAATGTCTGCCTAAAGATCGACAAATTTACTGTGCAATGACTTGTACCTGATGAGTCCGTTGGTCATGTACGGATTTTCGGCTAAAAGAATATGGAAGAACGTCAACAATCGCGCGCACGCGCACGGAGTGAATGGATGAGCAAGGGGACAATCAGCAGATGTGCAGGCCGCGTCGCACTAGGTGCGGTGCTGGCTCTCTCTTGCGCAGTCTGGCTACAGCCTCAAGCAAGTCTGGCTCAAGCGCGCCCTTTAAGCGAAGGCGTTGCCGCCATTGTAAATGATCAACCGATTACTCGCCTTGATGTGCGTCAACGGGTTCAATTTCTCATTGCAACATCTGGTGCTCAGCAAATCACCCCAGAGCTCGTCCAGCGCGCCACCTCGGCAGCGTTAAATGGCCTGATTGATGAGCGTCTCCAATTGCAGGAGGCATCCAAATTTAAGGTGGATGCATCAGACCGCGAAGTTGACCGCATCTTGACGAACCAAGCCCGACAAAACGGGGCAACTTTAGAAACCTTTTTCCGCGATCTGGCGGAAATAGGCGTTTCCGCTCAAAGCTATCGGGACAAGACCCGCGCTGAGGTCGTGTGGCAGCGCATTGTCAGCGGTCGCTTTGGATCGCGCGTCCGGGTCAATCGAGATCAGGTCAAGTCTTCTCTCGATCGTATTTTGGCCAACACAAACAAGCCACAATATCTAATTTCTGAGATTTTCCTTGAAGATGAAAATGCCCAAAGTGCGCCCCAAACGCTCGAAGGTGCTAAGACGTTGGTGCAACAACTAAGGGGTGGCACCCCGTTCCAACTAGTCGCACAGCAATTCTCTTTTGCTCCTTCGGCCTCCACCGGCGGCGATATGGGCTGGATTACCTTGGGCGAGTTAAAGACAGAAGTAGCTGCGGCTGTGGAGCAAATGGGCCCCGGCACTGTCAGTGACCCGATTGTGATTCCCGGCGGCGTCATGATCGTTTCTGTCCGTGAAAAGCGAGAGCCTAGTCCACCTAAAGCCAAGCTCAAGCTTAAGGAAATGACGCGCAAGGTTGGGGCTGGCGCAGACGAAGCCACCTGGAAGCGCGCTGAACAGGCCGCCCGCCTAAGCCGCGACGCATTGCGCAACGGCTGTGATGGCGTGACACGTGCAGCGCAACGTAGTTCGCTGGAAGTCATTGATTATGGCGAAATCCAAGACGAAGATTTGGGCGAGCCTTTCCGCACCCAAGCACTCGGTCTTTCCAACGGGCAAGCGAGCGCGGTGTTTCGTTCCGATGCCGGTGTCCATGTCATGGTGTTGTGTGACCGTGAAAATACGGGCTCTGACATCCCGACTCTCGAGCAATTGGAAGACCGCCTGTATGATCAGGAGTTAGCCCTGATCGCCCGCCGCTATCTGCGGGACATCCGCCGTGAAGCGGCGATTATCCAGCCTTGATCGCGTGACGCTAGATTTATCAGCCCCGAAGCGGCCGCTGGTCATCTCGATGGGCGATCCAGCCGGTATCGGTCCAGAAGTCACAGCAAAAGCTTGGCAAGCCTTACGCCAAGGCCCTACGCCCTTTTGCGTCTTGGGTGACCCTGCCCTTTATAGCTCGGTCCAAACTCAGGTTATTAAAGATGTGTCTGAAGCGGTCGAGATTTTCGATGAAGCCTTGCCGATTTTCCAAGGCTTTGAGGCCCCCGGGGTGGTCCCGGGGCAGCCGAATCCCACCTATGCCGGCGTGATTTTGAGTGCGATTGAGCGCGGCGTCGATTTGGTTCTTTCTGGCCAAGCCCTGGCCCTTGTCACCGCCCCGATTGCAAAGTCCGTTGTGATGGCTGCAGGCTTTAGTCATCCGGGGCACACCGAATTCTTAGGTGCATTGTTGTCGACCACCCCTTTTGACCAAACACGCGGGCCTGTGATGATGTTGGCGGTTGATGGATTGCGCGTTATTCCTGTCACTATTCACTGCGCGCTGGCCGAGGTCCCCAGCCGATTGACGCAAGAAGCAATCATCCACGCGGCTATCGTAACTGCCGAAGCGCTAAAGCGCGATTTGGGACTAACTGCACCCCGCTTAGTCATTGCAGCACTTAACCCGCACGCGGGTGAAGACGGGGCGTTTGGCGATGAAGAAGGCCGGATCATTGCCCCGGCGGTTGCAGCACTCAAAGCAAAAGGTCTGAAGGTGCGAGGCCCCCTGCCAGCCGACAGCCTGTTTCATACCGAAGCGCGCGCGACCTTTGATGCCGCCATCTGCATGTATCATGATCAGGCGCTGATCCCCCTGAAAGCACTCGATTTTTGGGGTGGCACCAATGCCACTTTGGGTCTGCCCATCATCCGGACCAGCCCCGACCATGGGACAGGGTTTGACATAGCTGGACGAGGTATTGCCCGTCCAGAATCCATGATTGCGGCCATTCAGATGGCGGCGGCTATGGCGCATGGGCGGATGAACCAATGAGCGGCGATCTACGACAAGCACTAGAAGAATCGGATTTGTTCGCGCGTAAAAGCTTGGGCCAACACTTTCTCCTAGACTTAAATCTAACTGGAAAGATTGCGCGCTTAGCCGGGATCCAAGCCGGTGAAACGGTGCTGGAGATTGGACCAGGCCCGGGCGGCTTGACCCATGCGCTTCTAGCCAGCCCTGCTGCCAAAGTTATTGTGGTGGAGAAAGATCCCCGCTTTGTGGCGCACTTGACCAGCTTCTTTGCTGACCAGCTTGATCGCTTGGTGGTGATTGAGGCCGATGCGCTGGCGATCGAGGAGGAGGCCCTACTCGCCAACCACAGGGCTACGGGCCCTGCCCGCATCATTTCGAACCTGCCCTACAATGTCGGAACGCCCTTATTGGTGAAGTGGCTCAAGGCCGGGCCTTGGCGTGGGCCGATGTGCTTGATGTTTCAAACCGAGGTGGCGGAACGCATCTGTGCCCGCCCAAGCAGCCCGCATTATGGCCGTCTTGCCGTGTTGGCGGCTGCCCGCTGCGATGCCCGTCTAGCACTGCATGTGCCGCGCTTAGCCTTTGTGCCGCCGCCCAAAGTCGAAAGTGCTATCGTGGTCTTAGAAGATCATGGCAAGCCATTTGCCGACTTAGCAGGCCTAGAACATGTCACCGCCCATGCCTTTGGCCAGCGGCGCAAAATGTTACGCGCCAGCCTCAAAGGACTTGGCAATTGCGAAGCCATCTTGAGGACAGCCGGCATTGATCCAACGGCGCGGCCCGAGACGATAGAGCCTGAAGGCTTCTTTGCCTTGGCCAAGGCTTGGCGGGCAAGCGCTTAGCGCCCTAAGCCTCTTGGACAACCTTCGCAGGCTGGGTTGGGTCGTAGGCCAAAATAGGCGCCAGCCAACGTTCGGCCTCGCGCATCTCCATGCCTTTGCGGATGGCATATTCGCTCACCTGATCCCGATCGATCCGGCCGACGCCAAAATACTCAGCCTGTGGATGGCTGAAGTAAAGGCCCGAAACAGACGACCCCGGCAACATGGCAAGGCTCTCCGTAAGCTTCATTCCAACCTTAGCTTCAGCATCCAAAATTCTGAATAATTGTTGTTTTTCAGTGTGATCCGGCTGCGCAGGATAGCCCGGCGCAGGACGGATCCCGCGATATTTTTCACCGATCAGATCATCCACTGGCAATTGCTCATTGGGCTCATAGCCCCAATGATTCTTGCGTACCAATTCATGCATCCGCTCAGCAAAAGCTTCGGCCAAACGGTCGCATAAGGCTTGGAACAAAATGGCCGAATAATCATCATTGGCATCTTTGAAGGCTTGCGTGCGTTCGCGTTCGCCATGACCTGCAGTAACCGCAAAACCACCAATCCAATCGTCCACGCCCTCAGGGGCGACAAAGTCAGACAAGGCTAGATTGGCGCTGCCTGCACTCTTGATCATTTGCTGGCGCAACGTGTGGAAGGTGGTCTCACGCTTTGTCCGGCCCTCATCTTGCCAAACCGCAATATCGTCTCCAACCCGGTTAGCAGGCCAGAATCCAATCACCCCCTTCGCCGTGACCCATTTCTCGGCGACCATTTTATCCAACATGGCGCGCGCATCGGCGTAAAGCGGCTTGGCCGCCTCACCCACGATCTCATCGTCCAAGATTGCGGGGAACTTTCCGTGCAATTCCCAGGTGGCAAAGAAAGGCGTCCAGTCGATGACGGGCACCAAGTCCGCCAGCGGATAATCGTCAAACACCTGCGTGCCGATAAAGCCGGGCTTTGGTGGCGAATAGTCGGTAAAGTCGAGCTTGGCCGCATTGGCGCGGGCCGCGGCCAAAGTCGCGCGCGGGCGCTTATCTTGACCGGCAAAATGGGCAAGGCGCGCACGTTCTTGATCGTCAAGTGTTTCTTGGATCAGCTCTTGGCGATCGTCGCCCAATAGCTTTTGCACAACAGGCACCGCGCGGCTTGCATCGGTCACATAAAGCACCGGCCCCTTGTAGTTTGGTGCGATCTTGACCGCGGTGTGGGTGCGCGAAGTGGTAGCGCCACCAATGAGCAAAGGCATGTCGCCAAAGCCTTGACGCTGCATCTCGCTAGCAACCCAGCTCATTTCATCGAGTGACGGCGTGATCAGGCCGGACAGGCCTATAATATCCACCTTATGCTCGCGGGCTGCTTCAAGGATTTTCTCGCAACTGACCATGACACCCAAATCGACCACGTCAAATCCATTGCATTGCAAAACGACGCCGACGATATTCTTGCCAATATCGTGCACATCGCCCTTCACCGTGGCCATCAGGACCTTGCCTGCTGCCTGATCCTGCGTCCCGAGGCGCAATTTTTCCTCTTCCATATAAGGAAGCAAATGGGCCACAGCCTGCTTCATCACGCGGGCGGATTTCACCACTTGGGGCAAGAACATTTTGCCAGAGCCAAACAGGTCGCCAACCACGTTCATCCCGTCCATCAAGGGACCTTCAATCACGTGGAGCGGCCGGTCAGCTTCGAGGCGAGCGGCTTCGCTATCTTCAACGATGAATTCGGTGATGCCATGAACAAGGGAATGCGCCAGACGCTCTCGCACCGGGGCTTCGCGCCACGACAGGTCCTTGACGGCTGCCTTTTGACCTTCTTTGCCGCGATAATCTTCTGCCGTTTCCAGCAAGCGCTCGGTGGAATCCGCGCGACGGTTTAGGATCACGTCTTCGCACCGCTCGCGAAGCTCCAGATCGATAGAATCATAAACGGCCAACTGGCCGGCATTCACGATCCCCATATCCATACCCGCTTTGATCGCGTGATAGAGGAAGACCGCGTGCATTGCTTCACGCACGGGCTCATTACCCCGGAACGAGAAGGAGACGTTAGACACGCCGCCCGAAACATGGGCGTGGGGCAAGGTTTCGCGAATGATGCGCGTTGCCTCGATGAAGGCGACGCCATAATCATTATGCTCTTCAATGCCGGTCGCGACCGCAAAGATATTGGGGTCGAAAATAATGTCCTCCGGCGGGAAGTCGAGTTTATCGCGCAAGAGATTATAGGCGCGGGTGCAAATCTCCACTTTGCGGTGCACGGTATCAGCTTGGCCCAGTTCGTCGAATGCCATGACGACAGCCGCCGCCCCGTAGCGCCGTACCTTCTTAGCTTGAGCCAAGAATTGCGCCTCGCCTTCCTTCATCGAGATAGAGTTCACGATGGGCTTGCCTTGCGTGCATTTCAAACCCGCTTCAATAATCTCCCACTTAGAGCTATCGATCATCAAAGGTACTTTAGCGATATCGGGCTCGACCGAAATCAAGTTCAAGAAGGTTGTCATCGCCTTCACACCGTCAATCAGCGCCGCATCCATATTGATGTCGAGCACATTGGCGCCGCTCTCAACTTGCTGAAGCGCGACAGCCAAAGCAGCCGTGTAATCGTCATTCTCGATGAGCTTACGGAACTTTGCTGAGCCGGTCACATTGGTCCGCTCGCCGACGATGACAAAATTAGAAAAAGGATTGGTCAAAGGGATCTCGATCACGCTGCTGCGGTAAAGGGTTCAAGGCCAGAAAGTCTCAAGGCGGTTTGGATTACAGGTGCCACACGCGGCTTACCATGGCTGGCGGCATGGGCAATGTGGTGAATGTGGTCTGGTGTCGTGCCACAGCACCCGCCCATGACATTGACCAGACCTTCCTGCGCCCAAGGCGTCATGGTGTGGCACATGTCGTCAGGCGTTTCGTCATAACCGCCAAAGGCATTGGGCAGACCGGCGTTGGGATAGACCGATACTTTGCAAGTCGCCACGCGTGACAATTCTGCCAAAAAGGGGCGCATCTCATTGGGACCCAATGCGCAATTGAGGCCAATTGACCATGGGTTCACATGGCGAACAGCATTCCAGAAAGCTTCCACGGTTTGGCCAGACAAGGTTCGGCCCGAACGATCCGTGATCGTGCCTGAAATCATAATAGGCACGGCTTCGCAACGCTCTTCCAACACTTCGGCGATGGCATAAAGCGCTGCCTTGGCCACCAGGGTATCGAAGATGGTTTCAACCATCAGAAAGTCGACCCCGCCATCGAGTAGGCCCAAAGTTTGCTCGCGATAAGCAATCACCATTTCATCAAAAGAAGCAGCACGATAACTCGGATCGTTTACATCGGGTGACAACGACAAAGTCTTGTTCGTTGGTCCGATAGAGCCAACAACCGCCTTTGGCGCATCCGCAGTTTCAAACGCCAAACAAGCCTGCCGGGCCAGCTTTGCCGCCTCTAAATTAAGCTCATACGCCAACGGCTCAAGCGCATAATCGGCTTGGCTAATCGTGGTCGCATTGAAGCTATTGGTAGAGATGAGGTCAGCGCCAGCCTTCAAGAATGCCTCATGAATGCCCAAGATGATGTCTGACTTCGTTATGACCAATAGATCATTATTACCCTTCAAAGGGTGGTCGTGTTCAGCAAAGCGGGCACCACGATAATCATCTTCTTCCAGTTTGAACGTCTGGATCATTGTCCCCATTGCCCCGTCCAAAATCAGGATGCGGTCAAGGCCAATCGCTTCTAATTTGGCTAAACGGTCTTGGCGGCTCGTAAAATGGGTCATGCTGCATCCTTCTCGGTAACAGGTGTTTTGAGGCCCAACCGACGGCAGGTGGCAAGCGCCAACTCTGCCCGGTTGAGGGTGTAAAAGTGGAAGCGGTCCACCCCTTCCGCTTGCAACTTCAAGCACAGGTCAGCGGCCAGGGAGGCTGCGACCATATCCCGGACTTCTGGGCTTTGATCGAGGCCGTCAAAAGCGTCGCTAAACCAAGCAGGAATGCTGGTGCCGGTCGACGTTGCCATGCGCGTATAGCCTGCAACATTGGCGACAGGCATGATGCCCGGCAGCAATGGAATGGTAACGCCAGCTTTGGCAGCCGCATCGCGGAAACGCAAATAGACATCGGCATCACAAAAGAACTGGCTGATCCCACGGGTTGCGCCCGCATCAACCTTGGCCTTTAGAACTTCAATATCGTGCTGCAGGCTAGGGCTTTCAGGATGTTTCTCCGGGTAAAAGCTCACCGACACGTCAAAGTCTGCAATGCGGCGGGCCGCTGCGGTAACTTCTGTAGCATTTACATAGCCATCAGGATGGGGCTCAAATGTCGTCCCGACCCCCGACGGTGGATCACCACGCAGAGCCACAATGTGGCGCACGCCCGCTGCCCAATATTCCCGCAACACCTCATCGACTTCTGCCTTTGATGCAGCCACGCAGGTGAGATGCGCTGCAGGCTGTAAACTGGTCTCGTCCAAAATGCGCTTAACGGTACGGTGGGTACGTTCGCGCGTGGAACCACCGGCACCATAAGTCACGGACACAAAATCGGGTGCAAGGGGTGCTAAGCGTGAGACTGCATCCCACAATTTCGCTTCCATCACCTCAGACTTGGGCGGGAAAAACTCAAAAGAAATCGTGGGCTGGCTCATGATGTAATCCTAGATTCTAAACGTTTTTTTGTCGCTGATTCTGGCAGCGGTAGCGGGAGTCCCGCCTTCCACAACGTGACTGCTAAGCCTGATTGACCCGCATCAGGGGCAATATGTTCGACAGCCTCCACCACCAAACCAAATTGCTCACACCAATTTATGACTTCTTGATCCGCGAAACCAAGACGACGATGTGCATGGGCTTGTCGGAGCTCTTCATAGGCGTGTGGCGCAAAGTCTGCGATCAGCAGGGTGCCCCCTGGCTTAAGAATGCGGGCTGCTTCTTTGATCGCGGCTTGGGGCTCTGGCAGATAATGCAGCACTTGGTGAATGGTCACCAAGTCTGCGCAATCATCATCATATGGCAGGCCCAAAATATCGGCCTGCCGCACGGAAGCCTGACCGCTGCCTGTATCATCCAAGCGTGCCCGGGCAAGTGCCAGCATCTTGCGACTAGAATCAACGCCTTCCGCGCGGCGCGCTTGTGGGGCGAACAATTCAATCATTCGGCCAGTCCCGGACCCTAAATCAATATGAAGGCCAAAGTGTTGACCTGTGACGGCTTCAACCAAACGAGCCTCGACCAGCGCCTCTGGCTGATGCAAACGGCGCAAAGCATGCCATTCGTCCGCGGCCGTCTCGAAATAAGCGCGCGCAACCTCCTCACGCTGCGCTTGAACTTGTGCCAGACGCTCTAAATCCCGAACCAGAACCCAGTCATCTAGGGGAACTTCATCCAGAATGGTGCGAATGATGCGACCTTCGGGGCCATCTGTCTTCAAGCGAAAGAATACCCAAGCACCTTCAGGACGACGTTCTAGAAGACCAGCTTCCGCCAAGAGCTTCAAATGGCGAGATACCCGCGGCTGACTTTGGTTAAGGACTGTGGACATTTCACCTGCTGCCAATTCGCCGCGCGCCAGCAGCACCAGAATTCGCAAACGCGTCGGTTCTCCAATAGCCCTTACGATGTCAACGATCTTGTCCATGACCAATCCTAACATGAAGATATAAACATATCTTTATATGATTTGGCAAGGACTTTATGCGACACCACAGTCAAAGGGGTTTGAAGTCGCAGGAAACCTGCATACAGAGTTCTGATGACAGATGCTACGCCCTCAACCGTAACAATTCATACTGACGGTGCTTGCTCAGGAAATCCTGGCCCTGGTGGCTGGGGCGCAATTCTGCAGTTCAACGGCACTGAAAAAGAGATTTTTGGTGGCGAACCTTTGACCACCAATAATCGCATGGAGCTCATGGCAGCCATTATGGCGCTGGAAAGCCTCAAGCGCCCCTGCCCCGTCATTTTGTATACCGATAGCCAATATGTTCGCCAAGGCATCACGGAGTGGATCCATGGCTGGAAGAAACGCAAATGGCGCAAGGCGGATGGTAAGCCTGTTATCAATGCCGATCTATGGCAGCGCTTAGAAACCGCGAACAAAGCCCATAAGGTAGACTGGCGCTGGGTCAGAGGTCATGCCGGCGACCCAATGAATGAGCGGGCAGATGGCTTGGCCCGTCAAGGCACAGAGCTTGCCCGCTCATTGAAAGTCTAGATATCAGCGTACATGTGGGTTTCGGCGGCTGCCCCTTCATGGGTAACAGCGCCTAAATAAGCTGGCCCAACCAATTTAGCAAATTTGGCAATGGCACCGGAATTATAGTTGGTCTTACGGGGTTTCCAAGCTGCACGGCGTGCCGAGAGGGCCTCTTCAGAAACCTCAAGATCGATCGTGCCTGCTTCAGCGTTGATGGCGATTATGTCGCCATTTTCAACTAAAGCAATCGGTCCGCCAACAGCTGCTTCCGGACCGACATGGCCAATACACATACCGCGCGTTGCGCCTGAGAAACGTCCATCGGTGATCAGCGCGACATCGCCGCCCCGACCGAGACCATAGAGCGCTGCAGTGGTCGAAAGCATTTCCCGCATCCCTGGGCCACCACGAGGGCCTTCATAGCGAATCACCAAGACTTCACCGGCCTCAAAAGCTTCTTTTGAGACCGCCTCGAAGCAAGCTTCCTCGCCATCAAATACCCGGGCCGGACCGCGGAAGGTCAAATTGGCAAGACCTGCGATTTTCAGCATAGCCCCTTCTGGAGCCATAGAGCCCCACAATCCCACGACGCCGCCATTTTCAGTCAAAGGCGCTTTGACGGCGTGAATGACCTTTTGATCAGGGTTCCAGGTAACCTCTTCGATATTCTCGCCCAAGGTCTTACCGGTCACGGTGATGCAATTGCCATCGATGAGATTTTCATCCAACAGAGCGCGCAACAGCATCGGCATGCCGCCCGCTTCACCCATGTCCTTGGCGACATATTGGCCGCCGGGCTTTAGATCGGCGATCCAGGGTGTCAGCATGAAAGCGTCGGCGACATCCTTCATGGTAAACTCAATACCGGCCTCATGCGCCATAGCTGGCAAATGCAGCGCTGCATTGGTCGAGCCACCTGTGGCAGCCACCACGATCGCTGCATTCACAAACGCTGCTCGGGTACAGATGTCGCGGGGGCGCAGATTGCGAACAATCAGATCTACAACCGCATGACCGGAGGCAACGCCATAGGCGTCGCGGTCCAGATAGGGCGCGGGCATAGAGGAAGACAAAGGCAAGCTTAGACCAATGGCTTCGGCCACGCAGGCCATGGTGTTTGCCGTAAACTGACCACCACAAGCGCCGTCACTGGGGCAGGCATGGCGCTCAATCTCACATAATTCTTCAAAATCCATCCGGCCCGCGGCATGGGCACCAACGGCCTCAAACACTTCTTGAACCGTGATGTCTTTGCCCTTGTGTCTGCCCGGCAGGATCGAGCCGCCATAGAGGAACACACTGGGCACATTGAGGCGCAACATCGCCATCATCATGCCGGGCAAGCTCTTGTCGCAGCCTGCAACCCCAACCAATGCATCATACGAATGGCCACGGATCGAAAGTTCAACCGAATCGGCAATCACTTCGCGAGATACTAGCGAAGACCGCATACCTTCATGGCCCATCGCGATCCCATCGGTGACGGTGATGGTGCAAAATTCCCGAGGGGTTGCACCGGCCTCTTTCACACCGGCGGCAACAGCATGACCCTGACGCATCAAAGCCGTGTTACACGGTGCGCTCTCGTTCCAGCACGTGGCAACGCCGACAAATGGGGCCTCAATCTCGCGCGTACCAAGCCCCATCGCATAATAATAGGAGCGATGTGGGGCCCGGGCAGCACCCAAAGTAACGTGGCGACTTGGCAGTCTTGATTTATCCCAGATGCGAGTGGTCATGGCTATTCCTTATTAGTCCACAGCATTATGGCGCGGGAATTGTTTTTTTTAAAGCATCCGAACGACTTTGTGACCATTTGTTGCAGGGTCGCTGGCACCGCGAAGCAAGCAGGCTGGCTTCAATTACCCTTTAAACCCAGTCGCCACCATGAACAGTTCCACACTTTCCGCGCGGCTCGATGGCGGTTTGGCGTGGCGCACGTCTTTAAAGGATTGCTTCAACAAGGTCAGGATTTCAGTCTCCGTGCCGCCTTGGAACATCTTGGTTACAAACGCGCCACCAGGGGCCAAGACCCGCATTGCAAAGTGTGCTGCAGCTTCCGACAGCGCCGCAGTGCGCAAATGGTCAGTTTGTTTATGGCCGACTGTATTAGCCGCCATATCGCTCATCACCAAATTGGGTGCCCCACCTAACAGGGCGACGAGTTGATCTTCCATCCCCTCGGCCAAGAAGTCGCCTTGAATAATCGTCGCCCCTTCGATCGGATCTATGGGCAAAAGATCAATCCCGACCAAGGCGGAGGCACCGCGGCGCGCAACAACTTGCGTCCAACCCCCTGGCGCTGCTCCAAGATCAACAACCCGCCCATGATTTGGGATGAGGTTAAATTTCTCATCCAGTTCAATCAACTTGTAAGCTGAACGGGCTCGCCACCCATCCGCGCGTGCCTTGTGGACATAAGGGTCATTCAATTGCCGTTCAAGCCAGCGGGCGGACTGAGCCGTACGATTTTTGCCAGTTTTGACCCGCGTTGGCGTGGCGCGTGTATCGGCTTCGCCAACATCAAATACCACCCGGCGCCTCCGTTCAGGCAGTGCTGGGGGGGGACCTTTCTTGGCCCATTTTCCTTTGTCTTTTTCGTCGCTCATGATTTGGCCCGCCTGCGCCTGCGCCGGCGGCGCGGTGGTTCTAACATGGTAAGGATTAACCCTTCGCGCAAACCACGGTCTGCAACGCGAAGGCGTAGACTTGGCCATCGGTCTAAAATGGCTTCTAAAATGGCAGCGCCTGCCAGCACCAAGTCAGCGCGGTCAGGCCCGATGCAAGGTTCGGCTGCTCGCCCGGCTTTGTCGCGCGCCAATAGGTTCGCGATTGCCGCCCGGGTATCGTCTTCAGTTATCCATAAGCCGTCGACGAGCCGTCGGGAATAGCGCGCCAAACCCAAGTGAACCCCAGCCAAGCTGGTCACCGCGCCAGACGTGCCAACAATATGGGCTTTTCCCGCTATCAAATGGTCGCGAACCACATCTGGCGCTTCAAACCCGGCCACATGATCTGCCGCAAATTGTTTCATGGCAGCGTACCAGCTGCGCGTGTCGCCGTGTTCTGGAAACTGATCCGCTAAGGTAACCACGCCAATAGGTGCCGAAAACCAATGCTCTAACTTAGGCCGTCGCTCCGCCCCGCGGTTTACAGCCCAAGAAAGCTCTGTCGAGCCGCCACCAATATCAACAACAAGAGCTCCAACGCCTTTGGGATCAAATAAGTCAGCGCATCCGATTACAGCCAAACGGGCTTCCTCGTTCGGGCTGATAACTTCGAACCGAATCCCAGTCTTTCGTGTGATCTCTTTCAAGAATGATGTCCCATTGCGGGCAGCTCGGCAGGCTTGGGTGGCAACGCAGCGCAAGCGTGCAGGCTTATAGCGCGCGATCTTTTCTGAGCAGGCCTGAATAGCGGCATAGGTGCGCTGCATAGCTCTTTCAGACAATAAGCCTGTCGCTGACAATCCTTCACCTAAACGAACAATCCGTGAAAAGGAATCAACCACGCGAAAGCCGCCTGGGGCACGCTGCGCCACCAGTAGACGACAATTATTGGTCCCAAGATCCAAGGCAGCGAAACACTGCGCAGGATCGTGCGACGCGTGGACGCTCTGAAGCGGGCTACCAACCAGTCCCGTCGCAGGCGTTGAAAGGCCGCCGGCCATGTCAAACCTCTGTATGCGCCGATACTGAGCGCTTCGTTGGCTCTATCGTAACATCCTATTGGCGAAGGGCAATCTCTGCGCATGTTTCACAAGAGGTGCTTGCACGACGAAACAATCGTGCATAACTCTGGTACTCTGGAAAGGAGCGCCCTCTCATGTTGAATCAAACAGCGAAGTTTCGAATTGGAGAGATCGTTCGCCACAGGCTCTTTCCATTTCGGGGCGTCATTTATGACGTTGATCCCGAATTCGCAAATACTGATGAATGGTGGGAGGCGATCCCAGAGAATCTGCGGCCGCGCAAGGATCAGCCCTTTTATCATCTGTTGGCCGAGAATGATGAGACCCATTACGTCGCTTATGTATCGGAGCAAAACTTACTGCCCGACACGTCTGGTGAGCCTGTCGAGCACCCGACGGTTTCAGAACTCTTTGCGGACTTTGACGGTAAGTCCTATATGCGGAAGACCGACATAAAGCTCAATTAGGACGCATCTTGATCCGATTGGAATAGTTGCGCGCCAATCGAATTACTAGCTTGGGTGTAAATTTAAAGCTACAAAGCCTTCAGAATCAGAGGTGTGCGATGAATACCAAAGATATGGACAGCACACCCCCACCCCATGCAGCTGCCGACTGGACGATTGACCAAAACTGGTCGGCGTATACATCTGAAGAGCACCAGCGTTGGACACGCCTCCACGAACGGCAGATGCAGATTCTGCCTGGTCGCGCCTGCGATGCCTTTATGGACGGGCTGTCAATTCTGGATCTTCATGGCGAAGGAATCCCTGAATTTAAAGCGCTGAACGAGCAGCTTCATGCGATTTCTGGCTGGACGATTGTCGCGGTACCGGGCCTGATCCCTGACAACGTTTTCTTTGATCATTTAGCCAATCGGCGTTTTCCCTCCGGCAATTTCATTCGCTCCGACGCCGAGTTTGACTATATCGAAGCACCAGACGTGTTTCACGATATATTCGGCCATGTGCCGATGCTGACCAATCAAGTCTTCGCTGATTATATGCAAGCCTATGGTCAAGGTGGACTGAGGGCCATGAGCCTCAATAACCTCGACGCCTTAGCGCGGCTTTATTGGTATACGGTCGAATTTGGCATGATTGCCTCACCAGCAGGTCCGCGAATCTATGGTGCGGGCATATTGTCATCACCTGCTGAAAGCTGCTTCTGCCTCGAGTCACCCTCACCCAACCGGCTCGGTTTTGATCTGCTTCGCGTTATGCAAACGCGCTACCGTATTGATGATTTTCAAGAAACCTATTTCGAGATCAATGACTTTAATGATTTGTTCCGTGCGACCTCTCAGGATTTCGCACCGCTCTATAAGCAACTTGAAGCCGCACCAAGCTACGCGCCGTATGAGACCCTATTGAGCGATACGTTAATTCAGATGGGTGATCGTACCTATTGTCGACCTGAGCGCTAGAGTCTGTGTCGTGAATAAGGAATCGGATTGGTATTCCCAGGGTCTGTGAATTGGGATTCAAGGTGTTGGCTGGACAGGAGGCCAGTTGGCATGGTCAGACCGCTTTCATTGGATTTGAGGCTTCGTATCTTTGCATCATTGAAGCATGGCATGTCGTGCGGTAGCTAGAAAGTTCGGCGTCAGCGTTGCCAGCGTGGTGAGGTATGGCCAGCCGGATCGTTTGGGCAAGGGCCTTTTTCCCGACAAGTTAGGGACAAAGGCAAAGCCGCTTTTGAGCGGGCCTCTCGGCGAGGAAGTCCGCAAGCGGCTCGCCGCCAAGGAGGATTAGACGGTTCGAGATCTGGCGAATGACCGTCGATCCTCCCATATTCGTCTTTCGCATTCCTCTGTCTGGCGGTTTTTGCGCAAGCAGGGACTTAGCTTTAAAAAAATGCTGATGGCCAGCGAGCAAGCGCGTCCCAAAGTAGCGCGCCGTCGGGCACAGCGGAAAGCTTATCAACATCGAATAGACGCTGGAAGGCTTATTTTTGTTGACGAAACTTGGGTGAAGACCAACGTGACGCGGACACGGGGATGGTCCCCACGCAGCCAGCCCTTTCATGCCAGAGCACCTTTTGGTCACTGGAAAACACTGACCTTCATTGCAGGCCTCAGAGATGATCAGATCGTTGCCCCTTGGGTGATAGACGACCAGATCAACGCAGAGGCTTTCAACACATGGATTGTCGAATGCCTTGTCCCCATCCTCAAGCACGGTGACATTGCCGTCTTGGACAACCTCTCCTGCCACGAGAACAAAGCTGCCCGCGACGCAGTGAGAAAAGTCGGGGCCAGATTGTTCTTTCTGCCACGCTGTAGCCCTGACCTAAACCCAATCGAGATGATGTTCGCCAAGCTCAAAACACTTATGCGCAAGGCCGAAGAGCGCACCGTCGAAGCCTGCTGGAAACGCGTCGGCGAAGTCCTCAAAACCTTCTCACCAAGCGAATGCTGAAACTATCTTTGTCACGCCGGATATGCTTCTATAATTGCGTGACAGACTCTAGAAGGCAATTTCCTGCTCCAATCAGCTCTGTTATGACCTTTACGTGACACTTCTTGCCATCGGCTAACTGTCGATACTACGCTAGTGTCCTTGCACAAACAAAAAAGGCCCGGCGGTTTCGCCGGGCCTTCTATTTAGACTGTGGCTAAAATCACTGGAAGGTGAAGGTCACTTCTGCGCGACGGTTCAAGGGTTCCTTAACGCCATCAGCAGTTGGCTTGGCTGGCTTGGATTCACCAAACGCTTCGCCAGTCATCAGATCACCTGGGACGCCGCGCGCAACCAACGCTTCCCGAACAGCTACAACCCGCTTCTGAGACAGCTCAATGTTGTATTGTGGCTTACCGGACAAGTCAGCGTGGCCTTGGATCAAGGCTGTCTGATAGTTGCAGGTCTGTGCCGACAACTCTTGCACCGCGTTATCCAGCACGCTGGTCGCTTCCGCAGTCAGGAAGGATTTGTCGTGCTCAAAGTACACCACGAGAGAACGACCGTCACACACAGGTGGTGGTGGTGGCGGCGGAGGAGGC
>JBEAVQ010000130.1:0-5813 GCA_041160865.1 Pseudomonadota bacterium
CAATATCTGGATGCTATATAGATGGTTTAATATATCGAGGATTTGCGGGAACAAACCCGTATAGCGCAATTTACACAAGAACATTTGGTAATAATTCAATCACTGATATTGTTTTAAATGGAGGCACAATAGGCGGCTATGCTTCGGCCGGCACACTCCGGATTGCTGAAACTGCAGCCGGGGGCGATCTCATTATTGGTAACATTCCCGCCATCACCATCAATGGCGGCGAGATTGAAATGCCAGCCCTGCGTGAAGGCCTTGGCGTGGCTTATCTGCCCGACTTTTTGGTCTGTGATGATTTGCGCGCAGGGCGATTAGAGCGGGCGCTAGAAGACTTTCGCTCACCAGAATTGACGCTGCATCTCTTAAGCCCTCCCGGTAGTGGCAAGCCTAAGCGCTTGGAAGTATTTGCCGATTTTATGATCAAAAAGTTTGGTGGACGAATTCCGCCTTGGCATGTCTAGCTAGTCGTCCGCTTCAAAGATCAGCACGTCTGGCGACCTGCTCGATTTCAGGGTCAGCTGGTTACCCGTCAAACTGATCTGATCGACTTGGCTAAGGGCCGCCATAAAGACAGCTTCTACTGCCATGGGGTCACCAACCGCTGCCAAGCAAGCCCGCTCGGTCTGCATCATATTCATGAAACGCGATTTTCCTGCCGAGCGCTGGTGCAGGCCAGAAAACTGATTGCATCCGGTCGAGCCGCTAATGCGATTGGATTCAAACGTCACTTGTGGCCGAAGGTTTTGACGATCTAGTGCCTGCCCATTCAAGCTGACCAAGGTCCAGGATTTGCCAAAGAGGCTTAGCCCTGTCTCCGGCCGCGCGCTAATGGTTTGGAGCCGCGCCAAAACCCGGCCATTGGCCGATAGCAAGCGCACTTCGCTGCCAAATTTGCTGATCTGAGCCGTGGCGCGCACGGCAGCCAACATCTGGACTTCTAAATTCTTGGTGGGGCCAATACAGGCCATCTTGGTTAGGGCGAGTGGCCCAAAGCGCGTGGATTGTGCGTTGGACCTGATCAGCTTTCCATTCAAGCGATTACAGCCCGTCGATCCACTAACGCCGTCGTTGGGCAAAAAGATCAGGGTGGCCTTTGGGGCATCGCCATTACGATTGAGCGGGCGACCACCCAACTCGCTGGCCACAAACTCCCCCTCCAGCACCAAAACCGGCTTGGATGCACCTTTCGAGGCTGCATGAACACCATGGCTAAGGGCGGGGCTGGCGACTGGTGCTACCAGCCCGCACAAAGCGAGCGCGAGGCCAGTCTTGCTTAGACGGGATCCCACGTGAAGACACCGGCTGTTGCTTCCAGGCCCATAAACCCACCTTTCAAAGCGGGTAGCCCATGTTCGATCAGTGTCTCTGGTGTCCATCCGTCAATCCTCGATACCGAGCGGACGGGCCGTGGTTGGTCAAAGACGACCACTTCATTGCCGCGTACGCCGAATATTTGACCTGTTACATGGCTGGCTGCAGCTGAACACAGGCTGACTGCGAAGGTGGCAACTTGGTCCGCGCGCATACGGGTGCGAATACGCTCAACGCGTTGAGCGCTGGCTTCATCCTTCACGGGGATGGTGGCGATCATGCGCGTCCAAGCAAAGGGCGCAATGACGTTGGAGCGGACATTTTTGAGGGCCCCTTCCATCGCGATAATGCGGGACAGGCCCGCGACACCCATTTTGGCAGCCGCATAATTGGCTTGTCCAATATTGCCAATGATGCCGGAGGTGGAGGTAAAGAGCACATAGGCCCCGTCTAGTTGTTCGCGGAACAACTCAACACTGGCGCGTGTGACATTATAGGCACCGCGCAAGTGCACATCGATCACCGCATCCCAATCAGGCTCAGACATTTTGTGGAACATGCCGTCACGCAAAATTCCAGCTGGATTAATGATGGCATGCAGGCCACCAAACTCGTCCTTGGCTTGCTCGATCATGCCTTTGACAGCAGCAAAATCGGTCACCGATTCAGAATTGGCGACAGCCTCGCCACCCGCTGCTTTGATTTCATCGGCTACCGCTTGCGCTGGCCCGACTGAGCCTTCATCGCCGCCGGTGACAGAGCCGCCCAAATCATTGACGACAACTTTGGCCCCAGCAGCAGCGGCTTGTAGCGCGCATTCGCGGCCAATGCCATTACCACCGCCTGTAATCAGAATGACTTTACCGTCTAAAACGCCCATGATCGTGCTCCCTAAATCTTATGTTTCGTTGAGATTAGCCTGATCAAGACCCCTTGGTCGAGCCCTGATTTTCCGGCGCTGCATCTTCAAAGCGGTTGGCCTCGGCCAAGGGCTTGAACAAGCGCATCCACACCCCAGCGATGAAAACCGCGCCAATGCCGCCGACCACAACGGCGGTGACGGGGCCTAATAGGCGGGCAGCGACACCAGACTGGAATTCGCCCATTTCATTGGACGCTGAGATGAAGACAAAGCTGATCGCAGACACCCGCCCGCGCATCGCATCTGGTGTTGCCAATTGAACTAATGAGGAGCGGACATAGACAGAGATCATGTCAGCAGCACCGGCCAGTGCCAAACAAGCGACCGAAATCCACAAAGTGGTAGACAGGCCAAAGCCCAAGGTCGCCAAGCCAAATACAAAGACCGCGCCAAACATCCAGCGCCCGACATTGCGCTCAATCGGCTTGATCGCCAAATAGATTGACACAAGGCCAGCCCCGATCGCCCCGGCTGAGCGCAATGCTCCCAATGCCGCCGGTCCAGCATGAAGAATATCGCGCGCAAAGACGGGGAGGAGGGCTGTAGCGCCTGCAAGCAGTACGACAGCTAGATCAAGGCTGAGTGCCCCCAAAATAATCTTATTGTCGCGCACATAGATCAGGCCTTCCTTGATCATTTCAAATGTACGCCCGCTTTCGACCTTTTCTTGCGGCGGGGCCTTGGTCACAAAGGCTAGGAACCAGCCGCAAATGAATAGTCCAAAGGCAACGCTGTAGGGAACAGACGGGCCAAATTGAAACAACAGCCCACCCAGAGCAGGACCAATCACGGAGCCGCCTTGAAAGCTTAAAGAAATCAGCGCGATGGCTTGGGGTAGTTGTTCGCGTGGCACCAAGTTCGACACCATGGCAGAGCTGGCGGCTGGCAAAAAGGCGTTCAGCATGCCCGTCACCATGGCAACTGCGAAGATGGCCGCAATCAACGCCGATGGTATAAAGCCCGATGCCGTAACCAATGCGCTTGCAATCGCCACTTTCAGGGCAATGCAGACCAAGATGATCAGGCGGCGGTCAAACCGGTCTGCGGCTTGGCCACCAAATAGCGATAAAATGAGTAGAGGGACGAATTGGGATAGACCAATGAGGCCCAGAAGAAACGCGCCTTCCTCAATCGTATCGCCGCGCGCGCGAGCAATGTCATATACCTGCCAGCCCATCGCGGTGATCTGAATCTGCGTGCCCAAGGTCCAGAAAACTCGCGCGCACCAATAGCTGGTAAAGGACGCTTGGGCAAAGGGGGCTAAAGATCGGCTCACCCTTCTGTGATGGGTCAGCCGACCTTTGAGGTCAATGGACTATACGCGAGAAAGACCTAAAGCGGAGCAGTTGCAGCCTCGAGCCAAGCCCGCACATCGGCTTCAACCCGTGGCCCAATTTCAGCAAGAACTTTGGCGTGATAGCTATTCAACCAAGCCCGCTCTGCCTCGGTTAACATCTCCACCACAATCAAGCGGCGATCAATCGGCGCAAGCGTCAAGGTTTCAAAGCCCAGCATGGGCCGCTCGCCACCCTCAATCGGACTGGCTGGCGTCACAAATTGCAGATTTTCGGTGCGAATGCCATAGCCATCGATCTTGTAGAAGCCAGGCTCGTTCGAGACGATCATGCCGGGTTCTAGTGCTACGTGATTTGGCACTTTGGCGATGCGGTGAGGGCCTTCATGTACGCCTAGATAGGAGCCGACGCCATGGCCGGTGCCGTGGTCATAATCAAACCCACCTTCCCACAAACTCATGCGGGCCAAGGCATCGAGGGCAGAGCCTGTCGTGCCTTTTGGGAAGCGGACCCGCGATAGTGCGATATGGCCTTTGAGAACGCGGGTGAAGCGGTCCTGCATTTCAGCGCTTGGGGTGCCGACTGCCACCGTACGGGTCACGTCGGTCGTGCCGTCGAGATATTGGCCGCCTGAATCGAGCAGGAACAAATTATTCTGATCTATCTTGCGATTGCTTTCGACAGTGACACGATAGTGCGGGAAGGCCCCGTTTGGACCAGCGCCCGAAATGGAGTCGAACGACAAATCCTGCAACGCGCCCGTTGCCATCCGGAAGCCCTCGATTGCCTTGCAAATGTCGATCTCTGTCAGCTGGCCCTTAGGCGCTTCGACGTCAAACCAATGCAAGAAATTGGCAAGTGCGACGCCGTCGCGTGAATGAGCACGTTTGGTTCCAGCGATTTCAATGGCGTTTTTCAACGCGCGCGGCATAATGGTGGGGTCTTGGCCACGGACGATTTGCGCGCCCGCAGCATGCAGGGCATCAAACACGTGCGCGGAAGACAGACTTGGATCGACCAAAACCCGCTTGCCGCTGGTTTGCTTGAGGGCTTCGACAAAATCAGGCTCTGCGCTGATCGAAACTTCATTTCCCAAGAAGCCACGCAATTCGGGAGTCACTTTTTCAGGCTTCACAAACAATTGTGCCGTGCCATCCTTATTGAGGATTGCGCTGCCCAAAGCCAAGGGGGTGCGCGTAACGTCTTTGCCGCGAATATTGAACAGCCAAGCCAAGGCTGCTGGCGAGGTTAGGACACTGGCCTCAATGCCATCGCCTGACAGCTTTTCGCCAATCCGCGAGCGCTTGGAGGCGCTGCTTTCACCGGAAAAGGTTTCAGGATGGGGGACCATTTCTGCGTTCGGTTCAGCTGGGCGGTCCTGCCACGCTTGGTCGATCGGATTGACGCCCACGGCGACCAATTCAACGCCTGCCTGAGCTGCAGACTCCTTTAGACGCGCTAATGCGTCGGGCGGTACTAGGCGGGGATCATAGCCAATTTTTGCGCCCGTTGGGGCTTCCGCTTTCAGCCAAAAGGCTGGCCCTTGATCGACAAGGTCGCGTTGCTCAAACAATTCTGGCGCTGTTTGGCTAAGCGCCTGCTGCGTGTAGCGCCCGTCCGAGAACAAATAAGCCTTATCGCGCAGGATGATGGCGGCGCCCGCAGAGCCTGTAAAGCCTGTGGCCCAAGCCAAACGCTCAGCACATTCGGGCAAATACTCATTCTGCCATTCATCCTCATGCGGCACAAAAAGGCCATCAAGGCCCAATTGCTCCAACTGAGCGCGGATTAAAGGGATTGCCTTACGGCCCTGGTCTGCGCCACCGCGCACATCATAGTTTTGAAACATGAAACGAGCCTAGAGGCATGGTCGAATTCGCGCAAGGCAATGGTGCTGAGGGATTCACAATTTGTTTGCACCCGACTTGTTATAAGCGCGCACCTAGGATCTGGACTTACTAAGTTGCAATAGTTAGCGAACGGTAATTCACGCTGGCAACTGAAGTTGCCATGTCGGATTTATTTGCCGCTTTCGTCTGCCCAGATCTCGAAGATTACGCCATTCTTTCCGTGCTCGCACGGGGTGCCACGGGCTGATGACCAGCGGGTGATTTCGGGCATCATTTATGTGCTCAAACACGGGCTTCAGTGGCGCGATGCGCCACGCCAGAGTGGTCCGTAAAAGACGTTGTGTAATCGGTTTCGGCGCTGGACGGAGATGGGTGTTTTCGACAGGATTTTCAGCCACTTGGCGGCTGAGGATGGCCCACACGATGCCC
>JBEAVQ010000131.1:0-5749 GCA_041160865.1 Pseudomonadota bacterium
CTTACACTCACACAATTAAGTGGCGCGCTGCTCCGTGCAATGAAGGCCTTCGCAACGCGCCACTTAATTGTGTGAGTGTAAGCCCTCACTCCGCTCGCTTCTTCCCATCCACCATAGCGCGGACCAAATTCTCGCGGTGCCCAATCGAGGCAAGCGCAACTCCGCCAATATGCAGGAACACCAAGCCTAGCAGCAGATTGGCACTGACCTCATGCACATCCTCCCAAGGGCTGTCGTCTTCATCGCCGCGTCCGCGATCTTCGATCTGCAGAACGCTCTGAAAGGCGGCCGGCACAGGCGTGTGGTTTTCCATCGCCATGCCGGTTCCAGCAGTCAAACTCATGACCATAAGAAGGGCAATCACCATCAGGCCACCCGGGGGTGAGTGGCCTAAGTGGCGGGTGCCTTTGCCTGTCACCAAGTCTGCCACATACTTAAAGGCGGCAAAAGGCGAGGCGAGGAAGTTTTCAAACCGCGCATGCTCTGGGCCAGCGATCCCCCAGAACAGGCGAAACACCACATAGCCCGCGACGAAATAGCCAGCTGCTTGATGTATGCTTTCGGGTTCGCCGCGTGTGATCAGAGCGGTGGCGATCGCTATAAGCAAAAGCCAGTGCCCGATGCGCACGAAGGGGTCCCAAACCTTCACCCACTTGCTTTCGGGCTTGGGCTCAGACGCGGCGTCGGGTGCGGGTGCTGCGGCCTCAGTCATCATCACGTCCGCCATGATCATCGTTACGGTCGTGCGACTCATCTTCGCCGTGCTCATGGCGCGAACGATCTTCGGTGCGGCGAACATCTTCGGTCAGGATTTGGCCTGTCTTGGCATCGACCACACGGGTTTGGGTTCGGCTCTCATAACGATCGTCGCGATCATCCTGATCCTTGCCCCCAATCTGATTTGTGACTTGGTTGGTGGGTTGGTTGGTTATTGCATTCGTGTTTGTCGTGGTCTTGGCCGGCGACAATTGGCCTGAAGCGACAGCAAAGCCAGCGACAGCCAGTGCTGCGACACCAACGCCAAGAGCGATGCGGATAGGGGTTGAAAGGGCCATTTTACTTCTCCTGAAGGGGTTATTGATGATCCGACCTTACCCACCCTTGCCTGACGCCCTACCGTTCCCACTCGTCAGCAAAGCGTCAGCTTGATGTCAGCGCCAATTCGATACAGAGGGAAGGTATGAAGTTAATTGGCCCTTCTCTTGTCTTGATCCTTGTCGCGCTAGCTGGCTGTGCGCAGCCTCAGCAATCGCCTGCGCCTGACCAATTGGGTGAGGATTCACAGCACGAAGGCCCGGTTCAACCGGCGGGCAACAATCTGCCCTTCCTCAAAGTCCAAGCCATTGCCCTTGCTGCCGTGCGGGGTGAAGTTGTGAGGGTCGACTTGGAGCAAGAGCATGGCCAAGACATTTATGAATTCAAAATCCTCGCCCCATCGGGCCGTGTGATTGAACTGGAAATCGCGGCCAAGACCGGCCAAATCCTGAAGCAGGAGGCCGATTGATGCGCGTGCTCTTGGTCGAGGATGATCCGGTTATTTGCGCTGCACTTAAGGCCAACCTCGAGGCGGCGGGCTTTTTGGTCGAAGCCTGTGGCGATGGCGAGCGGGCTTGGGCATTGGGCGGCGATGAAGACTTCGATGCCGTCATTCTGGATCTCGGTCTGCCGCGACTGGACGGCTTATCGGTCCTAAAGCGCTGGCGGCAGGGAGGCCGCGCCATGCCGGTTATCATCCTCTCCGCGCGCGGGTCCTGGGCAGAAAAGGTCGAGGGCATCGAAGCGGGGGCCGATGATTATCTGGCCAAACCGTTTGAGCCGCCAGAGTTGATCGCCCGGCTGCGTGGATTGATACGCCGCGCTTCTGGGCGCTCCGGCAATGTGATCACAGCCGGTCGCCTCACGCTCGATCTGTTTCGCACCACCGCGTCCTATGACGGGGTGCCGGTGCGTCTGTCGCCTTTAGAGTTTCGCTTGCTGGACCTACTCGCCAATGCGGGCGGCCGGCCCCTGTCTGCGGGTGAATTGGGGGAGCATCTCCATGGCACCGACATGCTGGACGCCAATGCCATCGAAGCCCTAGTGGCGCGCCTGCGCCGCAAAATCGGGGCAGAGACCATCGAGACACGCCGTGGCTTTGGTTATTTTCTAAGGGACTTGGCCTCGTGAGCAAAAAGTCCAGCAGTCTTAAGGTCCGCCTGTTTGCTTTGGCAGCGCTGTGGAACGGCTTGGCCTTAGGTTTTTCTTTGGTCGCGCTATCCCTGTTGTTTGAGCGCCATACAGAGCGGCAAGTGACGGCTGACTTGATCAGACAGGGCGAAGCCTTGGTTGCGGGCATCTCCCTCGATGCGACAGGAAAGCCTGTAATTGCCCAGACTTTGTATGACCCGCGCTTTTCCCGCCCTGCTAGCGGCCTTTATTGGTTTGTCTCTGGCACACAGGGCAATTCGCGCTCTCGCTCCCTATGGGATGGGTCTTGGCCGGCTTTGACTTTGGTGCGGCCCAAAACGTGGGAGAGTACAACGACTAAGGGTCCGTTCGAGCCCGTCATGCTTCGGGTAGCCCGTACTATCCGCCTCGATGCAAACGGGCCGGACCTTTTGATCGAGCTGGGGCAAGACCATGCAGTGATCACTGAGGCGCGGCAGGACTTTGCGCGCGAGTTGGCGCTATTTCTAGTGCTGCTGTGGCTAGTTTTGACTTTGGCCTCAGTTGTGCAAGTCACCCAAGGTCTAAAACCGCTTACGGGGCTGCGTGCCCGCCTGACGGGCTTGAAAGTAGACTCCAAGGCCCGACTAGATCTAGGTGAGCACCCGCAAGAGGTTGCCCCCCTAATCCAAGCCATTAATGCGCTGGCCGATGCCCGAAGTGGCGATATGGCCAAAGCCCGTGACCGCGCTCGCGACTTGGCCCATGCCCTCAAAACGCCGCTCACGGCGCTGAAAATGCAAGTGGACGACTTAGGCGATGCCAACTCGCAAACGGGCCTGCAGGAAAGCCTTTCGGTCCTCAGTATTGCGGTGCAGGCAGAGTTGGCGCGTGCCCAACTAGCCCCCGATGCGCGCGGCACCTGTCTGCTAAGGCCGGTGATAGAGCGTTTGGTTCGCATGGTCGGGCGAACCCCTGCCGGTGCTGGCAAGCGGTTTGAGATAGAGGTAGGAGAGGACTGTCTAGTTCCCCAGACCGAGGACAGTGCCTTTGAAGTGCTTGGGGCCTTGCTAGATAATGCTACCCGCCATGCCACCCGCCTCATCAGAGTTCGCGCCCGTGACGAAGGTGGTGGCCTGATGGTCTCGGTCGAAGACGATGGGCCGGGCTTGTCGCAGGATCAGAGCCGTACGGCACTCGAGCGCGGCGTACGTCTCGACGAAGCGATTGGCACCCAAGGCTTAGGCCTTGCCATCACGCGCGACCTCATCGCGGCCAGCGGTGGGACTTTGGCTTTGGAAGCCTCAGACCTTGGTGGTCTGGCGGTGCGCTTGTGGTGGGCGCAACTCCCTGCTTAAACAGCAAGTCGGTTCCAAGTGATGCCGAAGCGCTCGAGGTACTTACACAGCCGATCGGTATCATTCACACTCGCCCGCTTCCTACGTGAGGCAGCAAACAATCTATAGCCTGTTCGCATATCCCTCAAATGCATAGTCATTGAGAAATTGCCTGCGCCAAAAATAAGTTCGCTCGACATTGCTGATTTCTGCTTCATCGCAGATCGCGGGCCAGAGACGGGTGATCGTTTCGATTTGGTGATCGATCAGCTCTTTGGCATCCCTGTCTTTTATCAGGAAATTAGGCGCAGCTAAGCGACAGGTTTCAAGCTGGCTGCGCTTGTCGTTTTCATGGATAAGCATGGCCTGGTTGGCTTCTCGCCCAAGTCGGGCTTGAGGACAAATGTCATAGGCTGGCGTGAGCGACAGATTGTGACCATCCCAGAAGGCAGCATGGTTGCGGGCATGATCGTTGGTATTGCCAGTTAGTACATTAAGTACCATGCGCCCGAAAAGCTCGCGAAGGGTCGCTTGGGGATGAGTAAAGCGCGCACGCACAATCTCAGCAAGATCGCGATAACTCGCATAGCGAGCCTGCATCTCATTGAGCTTTAGTATGGTCAAGGCTGATACAATCGCGCGGCGTGTCCAGCCGTTTCCAGTCCATTCGCGGTCAAAGCGACGTACCAGGAGAACATCCTTGCCGCTGGCTTTCGCAAGGCTTACGGGGGCAGCATTTAGCCCAATTTCAGCTGCAAGACGCATTGCCACAAATTCTGCTTTAACAACCGCAATTGTGTCATTTGTGGCTGAAAACTTGGCGATGAACTTGTCAGGGCCGTCTTGGATTAATGCCTTTGGGCGGGCACCTCCTATGGAACTGGCATGGAGTAGGGCCTTATCGAGAGCGGGAGGAATTGGTTCGCCGCGTTCTACTTTTTCTGCGGCTTCGAGCAATTCTTCAAGCGTTGCATTTTCCTGTTCGCGCAGCTCATAGCGGTCTGACCATCTCTGGAAATCGAGCGCGCCGATCCGGTCAGAGCCCGAATTGAGCATGAAGGTTAGCTCACCAAAATCAACTGTGTGTGCCGCTGCATCACGCAAGCCCGTCAATCGATTGATGATGACCCTGCGACCCCATGCATCAGGCGCGCCGTCACGCACGCAGCCTGCCATTTCATGGGGTGCGTCACGGGCGATCCTGCCGCGCTGTAACGGCAGTTCAGGCACATAAATCGCAATGGCACTCTCGCGTTCCAGATAGGATTGACCATAATTGAAGGTATAGATGCCGCCTTCCAGCTCTATCCGCCCGGCAACCACTGGCTCAGCTGAACCAGGCAGCCATATCCAAACAAAGGCTTCGCGATCTGGGTTGGAATAATCAGAAGTCATCCTTCACCTTTGATCGTGGAACCCGAACCGATTGGGGTAGCAAAGCCAACTTATCATCAATCCGCGACTGCTCAGAAGTTAGCCGCGATGGCTCATCGACAAACAAGGGCACACCCACCAGCGTTGCTGCTTCAAAAACCAAGCCAATCTCGACTTTTGGATGACCCTTTTCGATGAGTTGCAAAGTACTGCGCGCAATACCCACCCTTGCCGCTAAATCCGCCTCACTCATCTTGCGTCGCTTTCGCCCAAGTCGAATTAAGCCGCCTAACAGGGTCAGCACATCGCGCGTTACACGGGAATAGGTGCGTGGTTGTTGAGGCATTCCAGCTCCTGGCTATTTGAAGACTTCTGCAAGCAGTGGACGTCTCTAACACACGAGATAATCTTCTTCAGTTTTTGACTGATATAGACTACATAAAATATTTTAATGATTGATATAACGGTCAAAATGTTGATTGCCGTACTAAGCCGGCGGAATCCATTAGTCACTTTCGGCTGTTGATTGTCGCTGAGAAGTGACCCGGTAGAGGCGTAAATTTTCATTGAGAATTGACCCATGTTTGAACTGTCCCTTGGCTGAGAGTTGGGGGATGAGGCGTGATCAGCATGGATTTATTGAGTGTGATACGCCGTTGGCATTTTCGCCAAGGGATGGCGATAGGGAGATGGCAGAGATACTGGCACTTGTGCTCCATCATGATGAGCAGGCGGTACTCTGCGCGGTCGAGCTTGCACTTGATGCAGGGGTGGCTACCAAACCCATGTTCTCGACATCTTGCATCGCTTGAGCGACGCCAATGCGCCTCCCGCCCCACCAATCGATGCACCCCAGGCATTGCGCCTTGCTCAAGAACCTATAGCCAACGTTG
>JBEAVQ010000132.1:0-7437 GCA_041160865.1 Pseudomonadota bacterium
TTGTTTCAAGCCTATTGAAAGACTTGACCTCCGGCTTCACACGGCAGTCGGTCTTGAGCACACCGGGCATAAGGACAGCTAATCCTTATGAAAACACGAGGCAGCCACGTCCACCCCGATTAACCCCGCTTACCCATCCCCAACCGGTGTCGCCGCTGCAGCAACAACGCCCTCTCGTCGGAGATGGGCTTAGGTTACGGGAGGCTTGTAGAGAGGGGGATAAGTTTTTATCTGTGCCTGCTGGAACACCCCTTCACTGCCTTCGGCAGCATCGGCGTATGCGCCGATACCCCACGAGTGGGGAAGCTGTCCCGAAGGGACTGAAGGGGTATCTGCGGATCAAGGTCTCCGACTCGACCACAACGTCCGGCTCGCTTGAGGGGCGTCGACGACTAAAGCTACAATTCAAGGATTGATTACGCTTTAGTTTCGACCAATTTGAAAAACGGCCGCAAACAATTTAGTTGTCAGAATAGTATGGGCGAAGGGATGGTTATGACGCTGGATCGCGACACACTCATTTTGATTAAGCCAGACTTTTTGGATCCGGCCTTTCCCGATACGCATTTTTATTGCTGGCACTGCGCATTGATAGAGGGCGTATTGGTTAGCTTTCCCGCTCTTCAAACTCGGCTAAACATCGTTCGGATAGAGTGGCTTAAACCAAGGCAACAAGTAATCCAATTAATTGGCGAAGAAAACCAATCGCTCCCAGTTCTCATATTTGCTCGTGATGTCCCGGAACAGTCAGGGGCTAGATGTTTTAACGGAAGACAATTTGTTGCAGATAAGGATGATATCCTTCAAGCACTCTCCTCTCGTCACGGTATTCCAGCGCCACATCCTTAAGCAAATTAGACTTGGCGGTGTCCGCATTCGAGCAACCGCGCAGGCTTAAGCCCGCGCCGTCTCCGACAATTCTTTCAGTTGCGTATTGGCGATGGCGAGTTTGGCGAAGCTCCAGCCGCCCTGGCTGGCGCGAAGTTCGCCAAGGGCGGAGCTGGTCCGACGAAGTTCGGCTTCGTTTAGCTTAGACCAGCTTTCCACCACTTCCTTTGCCTAGCCACAGCCTGCAGCAATCGTGTTCCCCTGGTCGAAACAATCAAAACGAAGCACAATGCTCTCAAGGTGGTTCAGTCCTGTCGGACCGCACCCTTGCTACATCCCATGATCGACACCATGACCCTATGCGGGCTAATGGATCACACCAAGAGTGGCTATACTGGCAAGGACAGCGCCTTTGCAGAGTTACTGGACAGATCCCCCGCGATGTCGCGGTAGATAGGCGAGCTTTAATGGCTCATTTATGATTGATGGGCCATGTCTCGGCGATGAAGCGCCCCGTTTTTGTCTTTTCACTCTGCGTTCTGACGTTTTATTGTGCCCTGTCACTGGCAGATCGCTTTGCACTTTTTGATGGCCCGTCGACACGCCACATCCTCTTTGTTGGCAATAGCTTTACTGCCGAAAATGATATGCCGGCAATGGTTGAAGAGAAAGCACGACGGAACGGTTTCAATGTGCGGGTGACCATGGTTGCGACCGGCGGATACACGCTTCAAAAGCACAGTGAAGATGCAAAGCTACTGGCCACCCTAAACCGCCGTATGTGGGATGTTGTTATCTTACAGGAGCAAAGCCAGCACTTTACCTTCCCGCGTGAGTATGTTGCTAAAAACAGTTTCATCTATGGTGCTCGCCTTGTGGACTTGATCAAAGCCCATTCACCAGATGCCAAAATCTACTGGTACCAAACGTGGGGCTACAGAGCGGGGGATCCAGACAATTGTCCGCATTTTGCTGAACTTTGCACGCGCGAAGGTATGGAGCGCCGAATTTCGGAGAATATCGGCGAGATGGCACAGATGACCGATGCCCAGATTGTGAACGGCGCGGCCGCCTGGGCGCAATTTGAAAGTGTGCATCCAACTGTCAATCTTTACGATGATGATGGCAAGCATCCATCGCAAGCCGGATCACGCGTCATCGCTGATGCTTTTTACGAAGCCCTTTTTCAACGCCCATGATCCGTCACTTCGGCCTGATTAAACAGAGACAGACCACCCCCAAACCGCAGGCTTAAGCGTGCGCGGTTTCCGACAATTCTTTCAACTGCGTATTGGCGATAGCGAGTTTGGCGAAGCTCCAGCCACCTTGGCTGGCGCGGAGTTCGCCTAAGGCAGAGCTGGTACGTCTGAGTTCAGCTTCATTTAGCTTAGACCAGCTTTCTACCACGGCCTTGGCCCAGGCGGCATTGGTGCCGACTTGACCGAGCTTTTGGGCATGGTCGCACACGGTTCCAGTCAGGCCTGCCTGCTCACCCATAAACTCTTCAATCAGGCGGCGGGTTGCCACGCGGTCCCAATGGTCGGGGGTGGAGGTTTGCCCCGCAGCGGCGCGGATCTCATCAAAGCCGACGGCGGCCCCAAGTGCGTGATAGAGGCGCGCGACGGCTTCGACCGGCAAGCCCTTGGCCGCAGCGATATCGACAATATCGGTGGCCGAGGTCAAAGGCAAAAGGCCTGCGATGGACTTGGATAGGGCCTCTGGCGCCCCTGCCGCCTTCAACGTCGTGCTGCGCGCTTCTATGCGGGCTTTTTCGAACGGCGAGACCACCTCGTAAATCATGCTGGCCAGGCTCTGAACACCGGTGGCATAGGCCGCGACCAGATCGCCAACAGAACGCAACCCTGCCCCATCACCGCGGCTGGCCCTACGAGCAAGCCAGAAGCTTTGCCGACGCAGGACGGTCAAAATCTCCATCATCAGGTCCAATTGCACCGTCGCAGGTACCTTCAGGTCGAGCGCATTGACGGCATTAATCGCCTCATCCAAACCGAAAATGGCACGTGCCGCAGCAAAAGCACGCACGATAGAGCCCGTGTCTGCCACCGCACTTTCGCGCACGCGGTCCATGAAGGCCGCGCCACCCAAGTCGACCATTTTGTTGGACAATACCGTGGCAATAATCTCCCGCCGCAGGCGGTGATTGGCCATGGCGTCCTTAAACTGGCGACAGCCCGGCGGGAAATAGGTCACCAGCGTATCTTCAAACCATGGATCGTCTGGTGCGTCTGAGGCGATCAGATCGTCAAACAAAGCAAGCTTGCCGTAAGCGGTCAGCACCGAAAGCTCTGGCCGGGTCAGGCCAGTGCGATTGGCGCGACGGGTACGGAATTCTTCGGTCGAGGGCAGGAATTCGACTTTACGCGCCAAGCGACCCGAAGCCTCTAACCGCTCCATAAAGCGCTCGTGCGCATCGAGGTCTTGGCGGGCTGTCGCCTCTTGTAGGCTGATGGCCAAGGTCTGGGCGTAATTATGCCGCAGAACATGGATGGCCACGTCATCGGTCATTTCAGCCAGCAAGACATCGCGGGCCTCGACCGTCATGCTGCCTGCCCGAACAAGGCCGTTCAGCAAGATCTTGATATTGACCTCATGGTCCGAGCTATCAACGCCCGCAGAATTGTCGATCGCGTCAGTATTCAGGCGCACGCCCGCTTGCGCCGCTTCGATGCGGCCGCGTTGGGTCAGGCCGAGATTAGCCCCTTCGCCAATCACCTTACAGCGCAAGGCCTGCCCATCCACCCGGATGATATCATTGGCCTTATCGCCCACTTCAGCCTGGCTTTCGCCTTGGGCTTTGACATAGGTGCCAATGCCGCCAAACCACATCAGGTCACAGGGCGCCTTTAGAAGCGCGTGCATAATATCGGTGGGCGAGGCTTCTTGGCCTTCCAAGCCCGTCAGCGCTTTAAGCTCTGCCGATAGCGGGATGGACTTGGCGCTGCGCGAGAATACGCCACCGCCCTTTGAAATCAGGCTTGCATCATAGTCCGCCCAAGAGGAGCGCGGCAAAGCAAACATGCGCGCCCGCTCGTCAAAGCTTTTGGCCAAGTCCGGGTTTGGATCGATGAAGATGTCGCGGTGATCAAACGCGGCCACCAGTCTGATCTGCTTGGACAAGAGCATGCCATTGCCAAACACATCGCCCGACATGTCGCCCACGCCGATGACGGTGAAGGGCTCGGTCTGGGTGTCGTGACCCATCTCTCGGAAGTGGCGCTTAACCGCTTCCCAGCCGCCACGCGCCGTAATGCCCATCTTTTTGTGGTCGTAGCCAACCGAGCCACCTGAAGCAAACGCGTCGCCTAACCAATGGCCGTAATCGGCACTAATACCGTTGGCGATGTCGGAGAAGGTCGCGGTGCCCTTGTCGGCGGCGACTACCAGATAGGGGTCATCCTGATCCCAACGGACGACATGGCGTGGCGGTACAATCCCGCCATCACCAGCGATATTGTCAGTCAGGTCCAACAGACCACGCAGGAAGGTCTTATAGGCCTCTATGGCGACGGCTTGGATTTCGTCGCGATTACCTCCCGGCGGCAGGGTCTTTGGAAAGAAAGCGCCTTTTGAGCCCACAGGCACAATGACGGCATTCTTCACCTGTTGCGCCTTCACCAGACCCAGTACTTCGGTGCGGAAGTCATCACGGCGATCCGACCAGCGCAGGCCGCCGCGGGCTACTGGACCAAAGCGGAGGTGCGCACCTTCGACTTGCGGCGACCACACCCAGATTTCGCGGTAAGGCTTGGGGTCGGGGACTTCGTCAATCTCGCGGGTGGCGATCTTGAAGCTCATGTAGGATTTATGCCCGCCAGCAGCGTCGGGCTGGTAATAATTGGTGCGCTGGATCGCCATGACCAATTGCGCCAACCGGCGCAAAACGCGGTCTGCATCCAAGCTGGGTACGCCGTCTAGCATGGTCAAGATCGATGCCATTTCCGCCTTAGCGGCGGTTTCGCGTGTCTTCTTGGCACCAAAGTCAGGATCAAAGCGGGTTTTGAACAGGTTCAAAATGGCGCGTGTAATCTCTGGATATTCGGCAACAGCCTGTTGTTGCACCGATTCTGAAGGATCAAGGCCAGTTTGACCGCGCCAACGGGCGAGTGCGCGAACAAGGGCTGCTTCCCGCCATGAGACGCCAAGCTTAAGGATCAGGCGATTAAAGCCGTCATTTTCAGCCCGGCCCGCCCAGATAGCAGCAACGGCCTGTTCAAACGATCCTTCAACCACCTTGAAGTCGAGGGCCCGACCATTGGCAGTGCGCATCAACACATCTTGCACCCAAACCAGTTCATCGGTGTCGTCGATCGTGCGCTTTATCTTGTGCGGCGTTTCGGTGACCACATAGAGGCCCATGCTCTCAAAGATCGGCACAGCAGCGGACAAGGCGGTTGGATCGCCCATTTTATAGAGCTTGGCCCGCAAGACGGTCTCATGATCATCCTCGCGGCGATAGGCGCGCACGCGCACGTCTTCGCCTTGAACTTGCTCTAGCTCCTCAATATCACGCAGCGCTTCGGCGGCACTAAAGCCGTCGCGATAGCCAGCAGGGAAGCCTGCAATATAGCGCTGGAAGGCGCGTGATTTGCCTTCTGCCAAGGCCTCGACGCCATCTTCCCAAGTCCGGGTGATGTCTGCGATGCGGGCCTCGAGGGTCTCCACATCGGGATTGGCGTGCTGATTGGCCGTGACGCCGATCACATAATGGACGCGCGCCAAAGGTGCATCGCCAAACAACGGATAGAAGGCAGACAGACGGCCGCCATAGGCTTCGGCCAAAGCGATGCCGATTTTGGCGCGAACGTCGGAATTATAGCGGTCGCGCGGCACAAAGACGAGGATCGACATGAAGCGGTCAAAGCGATCACGGCGCACAAAAACCTCCGGTCCATCAAATGTTGCACGCCCAAAGCGATCCGCGTCAGGTCTTCTTCTTCGATTTGGAACAATTCATCGCGGGGGTAATTTTCCACGATATTGCGCAGGCGCTTGTCGTTGTGGCTGCCGGGGACAAGGCCCGCGCGCGAAATCACCCGCTCGGTCTTGCCACGCAACAAAGGCACATCGCGCACCATTTGGTCGTAGGCTTCAGCCGTGAACAGGCCGACAAACCGCTCTTCCCCAAGCACCTCGCCGTTTTCGCCAAAGCGCTTGACGCCGATATAGTCCATCACGGTACGGCGATGCACGCGCGAGCGTAGATTGGACTTCGCGACAATGATGGGCTGAGGCTCTTCAATATAAGCGCGGACGGCATCACTGAGAACCGACGGCTCGTTTAGGCGCCGCAAGACCATGCGCAAAGGATCACGCAATATGCCGAGGTTTAGGTCTTCGCGAATATCGGGCTCGTCCTTGATCCACGCACCATTTTTGTCGCGTGGATAATCGTAGGAGCGCACGCCAAAGAACACGAAATGATCAGCAGCTAGCCACTTCAAGAAGGCGATAGACTCAGCAATCTCATCCGCTGTGGCTTTGGTGTTTGCCACCGCCAATTCTTTGATCGCATTGTTCATGCGGCTTTTCATGGCCTGATAATCGGCAACCGACAGGCGCACATCCTGCAGCGTCTCGCGCACACCCATCAGGATGGCATCGCGCTTTGATGGGGGCGTGGGTGGTAAGTGAACTTGGATGAACGATTCAGTTAGCGGTACCCCGCCAGGTTGACGCATGCCATCTGGGTCGCGGCTGAGCGACACAATCGGATGGAACATGGCGCGCACTTCCACGCCTTGGGCCCCAATTTCGCCCATGACGCTGTCAACCAAGAACGGCATATCCGGGCCGCAAATCTCTAATATGTCCCGTCCGAGGGACTGACCTTGCGCCCCTTTGGCGTCGATGAGGCGAATATCTTGCGCGTCGGCCCGCTTGTGCGAGGTCCAGCGCCAAAACCCATCGGCGAGCGCAGCTAGGTCTGCCGAGGTAAGGCCCTGCACATCATCTTCGGTGGCATCTTGTGCAATTTGGGTGAGGAAAGATTCCGCCGCAGCCTCGAGATGGTCGCCCGACTTAAAGCTTGGAAAGGCCAGTGCCGCTGAAATCAGATCATCTGGTGAGATCCGCCGATCCGTTGCGTCTACCGACATCGCTATCCTCCCATGCCTGTCCCGCAGGCGATACATTACGTCCCGCTCATTACTCGAACAAAGCCCGGCGGGTTTTTGGGCCAATCTCAGCCCTGATTAGACCTTATCATCGCTGGAAGTTGTGGTTTCTTCCTTAACGTCACCCTGATTGGATGCAGCGCCACCGGGCGCGGGTGGTTCGTCTTGATCAACATTGGAATCGGGATTGCCATTATTGGACAGCAGCACCACGGCGATCCAGCGCGTGGAAGGGAATTGCGCCAACACTATCATCAACATGACCGTCATAGGCACTGCTAGGAAAGCACCGGGTCCGCCCCAGAGCTTGCCCCAAAACACCAAAGACAGAAACACAACCAACACAGAGATGTTTAGGCTGTCGCCCGTCATACGCGGCTGAATGATGTTGCCGACGACAAAGCCAATCCCTTGTGTACCGGCTAAAATCACTAAGGCCGGAACAGGACTTGTGAATTGCACCAGTGCGAATATG
>JBEAVQ010000133.1:0-5698 GCA_041160865.1 Pseudomonadota bacterium
GAGAAAGTCGCAGGCCTTATTCTGGTTGATGCAGCCGGCTATCCCCGCGATACAGGAAAGCCGCCTTTGATCTTTCGGTTGGCGCGTGCCCCCATTGTCGGGGATGTTTTTTCCCGTGTGAGCACCAAAGGCATGATTGGATCCAATCTTAGGCAGGTCATGGTGGATGATAATCTGGTGACACCAGAAATGGTGCAGCGTTATCATGACCTGTTGATGCGCGAAGGTAATCGTCAGGCGACTTTGACCCGCATGCGTTCAGGACCTGATGCGCCTTCAGCCTATCAGCAAATCCCGACCATTACTGCGCCAACTCTGGTGATCTGGGGTGAGGCCGATCCATGGATCCCCTTTGTGGACGCCAAGCGTTTTGCCCAGGAGATCAAGGGGGCCAAGCTCGTGTCTTATCCCAATATCGGCCACTTGCCGCAGGAAGAAGTGGCACTTGCCACAGCCAAAGAAGTCGATGCCTTCCTACAACAAGTCTATTCAAAGCCCACGCCTTGATGTCATCTGCTTTAGGAATAAGAGTGCAACGCGCTGTCACCAAGAGTGACAGTGAAGGGGGTGGCGCGTCTGGCTGAAGGTTTCTATTTACACTGCTCTCATACAAGTCTCGCAAGATTTGAAAGGCGCTTATAGATGTGCGGTATTATTGGAATTCTGGGCAAAGAGGCGGTTTCTGCCCGTCTTGTTGAAGCGTTAAAGCGGCTTGAATATCGCGGTTATGATTCTGCAGGCATTGCTGCTTTGGTAGACGGCAAGATCGAGCGCCGGCGGGCGCAAGGTAAAATCAAAAATCTCGAAGAGGTTTTGCTGGCTTCCCCCTTGTCGGGTCTTATCGGCATTGGTCACACCCGCTGGGCTACCCATGGCGCCCCGTCTGAGCGCAACGCCCACCCCCATGCGACCAATCGCGTTGCCGTGGTCCATAATGGCATTATCGAAAACTTCCGGACCTTGCGGGCAGAGCTTGAAGCCGAAGGCCGCAAGTTTGATTCTGAAACCGACACCGAAGTCATCACCCAATTGGTGTCGCGGGCGCTGGATCTGGGTGCGAGCCCCAAAGATGCTGTGATTGAGGCTTTGAAGCGGGTCCGCGGGGCGTTTGCTATTGCCTGCTTGTTTACCGGTGAAGAAGATTTGCTGGTTGGTGCGCGCCAGGGCAGCCCCTTGGTGGTTGGTGTTGGCGAGGGCGAGATGTATTTGGGCTCTGACGGGATTGCTGTTGCCCCCTTCACCAACCGCGTCATTTATCTTGAAGAGGGTGATCTGGTTGTTTTGAGCCGGACCAGCCATGCCATTTATGATAGCGCGCGCTCCCCCGTTGAGCGGCCGATCAAGTCGGTCGCTGCCAATGCGGCTGCGGTCGAGAAGGGCAATTATCGCCACTATATGCAAAAGGAAATCCACGAGGAGCCTGATGCAGCCGCCCGCACTATTGGCCATTATGTCGATCCTTTAGAAGAGCGGGTAACCTTGCCCGACTTTGGCGTTGATTTTGCTCAGATCGACCAATTGTGGATCATTGGCTGTGGCACGGCCTATTTGGCGGGCCGCGTCGGGGAATACTGGTTTGAGCAGGTGGCGGGCTTGTCGTGTGAAACTGATATTGCGTCGGAGTTCCGCTACCGCGAGCCAGTGGCAGCAGGGCGCGCTGCGGCCTTGTTTATTTCCCAGTCGGGCGAGACGGCTGATACGCTGGAGGCCTTGCGACTATGTAAGCGCACTGGCTGGAAGACGATTGCGGTTGTTAATGTGCCGGAAAGCTCGATTGCGCGTGAAGCAGATGCCGTGCTTCCGACCCTGGCCGGGCCTGAAATTGGTGTCGCTTCGACCAAGGCTTTTGTGGCCCAATTATCGGCCCTTGCTGCAATCTCGGTGGCTGCAGCTTTGGCGCGGAAAAAGATTGACCGCGATGAAGAGCGTCGTCTGGCGCATTTGTTGATGGAAACACCCCGACTTATCCGCGAAGCGCTCAAGGTTGAATCCACGATTGCGGCGGCGGCAGAAGAAGCCAGTCATGCGCGGTCTATCCTTTATATTGGTCGCGGCATGGCCTATCCGATTGCGCTGGAAGCTGCCCTTAAACTGAAGGAAATCAGCTATATTCATGCTGAAGGCTATGCGGCTGGCGAGTTGAAGCATGGCCCGATCGCCTTGATCGATGAAGTCACACCTATCTTTGCTATTGCCCCGCACGACCATTTGTTCGAGAAGACCATCTCCAACGTACAAGAAATTGCTGCCCGCAAAGGTCGGGTTACCTTGTTCTCCGACGCTTTAGGTATTGAAGAGTCAGGTGATGTCGCGCGTCACACGATTGAAGCACCCAAGGCCGATCCGTTTGTGGCCCCGATTGTCTATTCGCCTTTGATCCACTTGCTGGCCTATCATGTGGCGGTGGCCAAAGGTACCGATGTGGACCAGCCCCGCAATCTCGCGAAGTCTGTTACGGTTGAGTAGAGCCGGAAACATAGACGATGGGGACTGTTTAGCCGCTGCATATTAAAGCAGAGATTCACGGGAGCCCCGCGCCTTCTATCTCAATCAAATATAGGGGCGGGCTGCAATTCAGGATCAGAGCGCAACTTCAATCCCATCGAGATGGCCTTCTCCAAGCTAAAAGCCTTCCTTAAGAAAACCGCCGCTCGAACAATCACCACACTCTGGGCTGCAATCGCTGACGCAATCCCCCTCATCAAGCCCGATGAATGCGCCAACTACTTCAATGCCTGCGGCTATGGCTGTGGTTGAGGTGAATCTGCTCTAGCATCGCCCCATACGCGGCAATTCCAGTTTCATTCAGGAGGCAAAGGAGAACAGTCGCTTCACCGGCGAAACAGGCACCAGGGACCGCCAAGTTCAGCAAGGTGCCAGACGCCCCAATAGCGCCCGTCAAAGCTGCCGGCAGGTTATACAGCGCTGTGATTGTTCCTAACGAGACGATGACAGATGCGGTGCATGGGGGCAATGCTCATTGCTGACCCAATTCATTTGCCAGTCTCGCCGGTGGCATCAAGAAGCCCGCAAGTTCCTCAAGAACCAGCTCAAGGGCACCTGGATCAACTGCAACATCCTTTACAAAGGCGCGCCACTGCTGCTGCTTTTGCTCGTCCGCCGCAAATGCCGGAGTCAGCGCATCTGGCAGTTCGGTCGGTATTGCCGTCTTTCGTCGAGCGAAGGTCGCGGCGATTGCCTGTGCAAGTCTCGCTTCATTGAAGCTGAATGCCCGGCCTAGAATCCAGATGTCGTAGAAGTCCTTCATCCGGCTGTTCGCCCGGCCCAGTACCACCATTGCCTGAAACTTCTCGGCAATGACCGTCTCCCGCGCATAGGCGCGTAGTCTTGGCGCGGGGAAGTCGAGCATGACGGGGTAGTCAACCATGGCCGCCCCGGGGTCCAGCGCATCGCCAAAGCCTATGTCGATCGTCAGATTGATCTGTGCGCCGCCGACGGAGGCTATGGCACGTAGCCGGAAGCCGCCATAATCGAGCTCTTCGCGAATGCGTCCGGCGCGCAGCGTATCGGTCACAAATATGACGCCGTCTTCGGCCTCCTGAGACAGGATGTCCCTGAACGTCCCCAGCATTGCGTCTTCACTCGGATCGCCGAAACCCAGCAGGTCGAGGTCGCGCGTCGCGCGATGCGGATCGTCGAACCAGCTCATCATCAGCATCGCGCCTTTGAGCACGAAACGGTCTGCGTGCGCGGACTGGCCGAGACGGAAGAGCAGGCGCTCCAGTGCAAAGCGGGTAAGCACGAGGTCGAAGCTCTGCCCCTTCGCCTTGGACAGCTTAAGAAGGCGCGCGCGCACCGAGGCACCGATATTCCTGATTTCCATAGCCATTGGCCGTCAGCGCCTCCAGATAGGGGCGGATGACCGTGCTGACCCAACCTGAATCCGCAGCCCTCGAAATTTCAGCCGGCGTCGCTTTGCGTTGACGAAGAGCCTCCTGCAGGCCTTCGAGCGCAACGGCGAGACCGATCTTGCTGCGATGCCGGAAGCAGTCTGCGACAGTCTTTGCCACGCCGAATACCTTTACCGATACACCTTCGATTACGTGGGTCTCGACGCTTTCGGCAAGCAGGTCGTCGGCGAAACGCAGCACACGGATCGGCATATCGCCTGGCTTCGGCGTCCAGTCGTTCCGGCCGATCGCCATCCAGACCCTTTTGGGAAGCTGATCGGTAAGTCCATGAAAAGTGAGCGCTGAGACAAGACAGATCACGCCCTTCGGGAGCCGCTTGGCCGCTTCGGCCAGGCTGTGGTTGGCGTCGACCTCTGCGTCGACAAGCTGATAGAGGCCGCGTGCGAGACGGATGACGTCTCCGTCCTTTTCCATGCGGCTCACGGTTGCGGCGGTTACGCCGGCCTCCCTGAGTTCTGAAAGGCGCATGATTCCATGCGCTGCCAGTAGCCTGCGGGCTGTCTCGCGCTGGGGTCCGGGTTTTGGCATTGATATATATCCTACCACTATGGTGTGTATAGTGTAAGGATTCATATCATATGAGGCGTCGAAAGACCAGCAACAAAAAAAGCGGGGTGACCCTGAATGGCCGCGCGATCGGCGGGCGCGGATACGTTCCAGCCCGGCTGCGGCGGCCTGCTTTTCTCCCAGCGTTCCTGCGCCGGCGAATAAGGCTTTAAGCTTAGGGAGCTTTTCGCGAAGCTGGGTCTGATCGGTCAAGTCGATTTCCAGTTTCAGGGTAACAGTTCGTCCAGCCGGTGGACGGGCAGATTGTTGATGCGTGCGAAGACATCTGTGGGCCAGGCCCGCGTTTCTGCATCGTTCAGTTTTGGAGTACGGAGCATTTTGGATATTTATGGGTCTGAATATGGGCATGGGTTTCAAGACTGATACGCTGCGACCTTCGAGCGCCGCAGCACATCATTCCCGCAGGGTCTGCCCGTCGCGCTGACCAAGACCTTTTCAAACGACACGGGAAAGCAGTCCCAGTGGCGCGCATTTTTGAACCGAACCACGATCGCCATTGCGCCAGAACCATTCCCTGTTTTGATCGCGTTCATTGCGGACTTCGTCGCGCCACTCATGAAGACCAAAGCTGCAACCGACATGGCAGGAATGACGTGGCAGCCAGGTGGTCCTTGGGTGACTGCTTCAACGCAATCCGAAGGCTGATCCATTTGTGACCCCGATTGTCTATTGGCCTGTGATCCGCCTTCTGGTTTTCACGCTGCCGTCGCCAAAGGCACGGAAGTGAACCAACCGCGGCATCTGGCGAAGTCTGTTACGGTCGAGTGATCTGACGCAGCACAATGGCGCGCCTTAAGAGGCTAAAGGGCGACCAAGAAAATTGGCGCGCTAAGCCCATTAGGCTGACTTTTCGATTGGCTTGAATGATCTTGCGGGCCTGCCAAGCGGTGCCCCAACCCTTGAAGCCGTCTGACAGTCCACGGCCATAGGCAGGGCCTGCGCCGCGCCAAGCCGTGTGCGCCCAGAGTAAAAGTGTTGCGGCGAGATGGGGGAGAAGCAGCAACCAGAAAAGCGCGCCCGGCATAGTGCGGATAAAGGTCCAAAGCCTGTTGCGTGTGCCGTGATAGACGGCAAAGTCCGATAGTCGCCCACTGGATGCAGACCCCAAATGTCGGACCTGTGCGTCTGCCAACTGTATCGCCAGCCCACCCGCCAAACGATGGCGAAAGCCTAAGTCAACGTCTTCGCAATAACAAAAA
>JBEAVQ010000041.1:0-20225 GCA_041160865.1 Pseudomonadota bacterium
TGTCGCCGCTGCACCAACAACGCCCTCTCGTCAGAGATGGGCTTAGGTTATACCGGGCTTTGGTGGGAGGGGGATAAGTTTTGTTTTGTCCTTGCTGAAACACCCCTTCACCGGCTTCGCCGGCATCGGCGTATACGCCGATACCCCGCGAGCGGGAAAGCTGCATGCGGCAGCAGTTGGAACACGCCGCTTCACTTGTAGGAAAGCTGGACGCGAAGCGGACTGAAGGGGCACCCCATCGCTTTCCTTGAAGTTCCTAATACCAGCCAATCTCACGCAAGGCTTTGGCATAGGTGCGGCTGACCGGGACTTGGGTATCGTTGGTGAGGGTGAAGACGGCTTTGCCGTCGCCACGTTCGACGTCTTTCACCGCGCCACGGGCCACCCACCATGAGCGGTGGACTTGTGCGCCTTCAAGGCCGTTCAATTCACCAATCGCATCGCTTAAACGCATCAAGATTAGCTCTGTGCCGCGTGAACTATGGATACGCAAATAATGATCTTCGCTGGAGACCGCATAAATCTCGGCCCCGCGCAGCGATATTGGCAGCCGCTCTAAGAAACGAATGGGGGCAGGGGGGTCGCCTGCCTCGCCAAGGGCTGGGGCGGCGTGGGTCTCTCGCGGGGATTGATTGGTGAAGGTCAAAATACCCGACATAAAAGCCGAGATGATTGCCACAGGGGCAAAGTAAAAGGGCAGAGACCGCAGGTTTAAGTTGTCCTGAAATGCCAGACCTGTGATGAGCCAAACAATCAGCGTCATCGGGAGTGCTACCAGTATGGTCACCACCGCCCAACTCATAAAGGGTGAGCGGGCCCAGCGCTCAATCGCCACCAATTTCCAGCTGATCAATCCGCCAATCAAAGCACCCGCCAACATTACGGGTAGCCAATAAGCAAAGCGCAGCCACAGTGGCAGCTCTATGGTCTCAAACGCGCCCGATATTGCCAAGAGGGAACCCAGCGCTTGGCTGATCCCGATCCCGCGCAAGGTTTCAGGACTTGTAAAGTAGTGGATCCAGCTGGTGTTTGGCGCTTCGTGAACCACAGAGCTTGGTGTTTCGCGCATAATGCCAGTTTCTCCACGTAAAGGCGCGTGCAAGCGCTCAGGCACCTTTCTAACGATGTCCTGCGTCTACGGCAAAGACCTTGTGACACGATTTGGAGCTAAACCTTATGACCGACCTTTCCTCCCCCAATAACAAAAACTTCCCGAGCGCCGCACAAAGCCCGATCGGGAAATTACTGGTGATGCTTCAGCCCCTGCTGGGCTACATATTTGCAATTGGTATGGTCGCTCTAGCCTTCTCATCCTTTGGGCCAAACGTGTGGGCTTATATCTTAAGTCAGAGCTTTACGCCGCGCGCGCCAGATTGGCAGGTCTTCGCCAAGCTCCCCCTTGTCGCGCTCATCCACATTGGTGGTGCAACCAGTTCCTTGGTTCTGGGTGGCATCGTGCTCTTTGGTCCAAAAGGGACACCGGGCCATAAAATGATGGGCCGGATCTGGGCCTTGGCGATGGTAACGACGGCGCTCTCCAGTTTCTTTATGAAGAGCTTTGCCCCCATGCTGGGCCAATTTGGTCCCATCCACATTCTGTCGGTTTGGACGCTCTACAGCTTGCCTCGCGCCATCTGGTATATTCGTCAAGGTGATGTGGAAGGTCATTTAAAGACGATGCGGGGCCTCTATTTTGGTCTTTGCTTAGCAGGCCTCATGACCTTCATTCCGGGTCGCACCTTTTATGCCCTGATATTTGGATAAGGGCGGCGATTAAGCCCGAACCCTTTCCCGACCTAGTGCCCAACTTCTTCCCCAACTATGCTAAGGAGTCTATTCGATGCGCGATTTGTTTCCCCTTTTCCCTATTGCTGCGATCGGGCTTTTCTTTGCAACGGGCCCCTTCGTCTTAGCGTCCCCGGCTAGCACTCTGGCCCCTGTGCAGTTTGTCTTTACTGGCTTTAAAAAGCAGGCAGGCCAAGTAATGGCGCAACTGACGTGCGCGGAAAAGCCCGGCGATAAGGGCAGCCTCATCCCGGCGCTAGCCGACGTGCGTGGCCCACAAGTGGTGATCCGCTTTCCAGATCAACGCGTGGGGCAAGTTTGCACGATGCGCGCGTTCCGCGACGAGAATGGTAATCAACAGCTGGACATGGGCCCTTTCGGCATTCCGAAAGAACCCTTTGCTTTCTCAAACAATGCTGTGGCCAGCTTAGGACCACCTAAGCCAGAGGCCACACGCTTTGTGGTTCAGTCTGGTCAGAACAGTCAAACCATCCTGATCAAGTAGGCTGAAGGGGTAAATGGGCTTGCATCGCTCTAGTGGTCATGACTACGATGAAGGTCGAAGCGACGCAAAAGGGGTAGGTGATGGGTAGAGTTAAGGTCTTGGTTCTTGCAGGTCTCGTGGCATGGTTGCCGGGCTTGGTTACTGCGCAAACCAAGGTGCCAACCCCGCCTGCCAAGGCTTTGATCGAGGCGGCTCTGAAAGACGACCGCGCCTATGCCATAACCCGCGATCTGAGCACCGATATTGGGCCAAGGTTAGCCGGTACAGAAGCCGAAGCCCGCGCCCGGGATTGGGCGGTTGCACGCCTTACGCAAGAGGGCTTTACCAATGCGCGGGTTGAAACATTCCCGCTGACAGCTTGGGAACGGGTGATTGAGACGGCCACGATTGTTGGACCTCATGCCCAACGCCTTGAAGTTCATGCTACGGGCGGATCGCCTTCGACCCCGGCTGAGGGCGTCGTGGGTGAGGTGGTGCGCTTTGCCGATATGGCGGCCTTGCGTGCCTCCGCTCCGGCTTCTTTGACCGACAAAATAGCGTTTGTGGATGATATCATGCCAGTCACCGAAGATGGCAGCGGCTATGGCAAGGCCGTGGTAAAGCGGCGGGAATGTTCTTCTGTCGCGGCAGAGTTGGGGGCCATAGGCTGTTTGATCCGCTCTGCCGGTACCTCTGAACGCGAGGTCCATGTAGGCCAAGGTGCCCGCGGTCAGCAGGGCAAACTGCCAGTCCTGATTCTCGCCAATGCAGACGCCAATCAATTGGGACGGGTCTTGGAAAAGGGGCCGACCCAAGTTCGGATGCAAGTCCAGACAAAGGTCCAGCCCGAAGCCCAGTCTGGCAATGTGATCGCCGAAATGCGCGGTACGGAGCGTCCCGATGAATATGTCGTGCTGGCGTGCCATTTGGATTCCTGGGACTTAGGCACTGGCGCTTTGGATGATGCCGTTGGCTGTGGGATTGTGACGGCTGCAGCAAAGCTCGTTCGTGACATTGCAGGGCCACCTAAACGCTCCATCCGTATGATTTGGTATGGTGCTGAAGAAGTCGGTCTGATTGGGGCGGCTGCCCATGCTCAAGCGATCAAGGGGCAAGCAGGTTCTTATGTGTTTGCAGCCGAATCTGACTCTGGTGACGGGAAAGTCTATCAGGCTGATTTCGGCTTTGGCGCGGGGACTGGTCCGGTCAAAGAAGCGATTGCCAAGGCCTTGAAGCCTTTGGGCGTGGCCCGAGGCACGGATGATGCTCGTGGCCAATCGGATATCTCAACCTTGCGTCCCTTGGGTGTGCCGGTGATGGATTTGCAGCAAGATGCCAGCAAATATTTTGCCATCCATCACACGCCCGATGATATTCTGGAGAAGGTTGACTTGGCTAGTGTCCGGCAGAATGTTGCCGTTTATGCGGTGACAGCGTGGTTTGCGGCTTGGACAACGCTTGATTTTCGGGCGGAATAGTCATCACCCGCATGGAAGATGATGAGTTTGCCGATGTTGAAGCTCTAGACGCTCCTGATGTCGCGCCCAGCCTGCAGGAAGTTGTGGTGCCGCAAGAGGCGGCGGGCGAGCGGCTGGACAAGTTCTTGTCTGAGGCATTCCCAGCACTCTCACGGTCACGCATCAAGCATTTGATCGAAGCAGCGCGGGTTTACCGCAACGGCGTCAAAGAGATGAATGTCTCCGCCAAAGTGAAGGCGGGCACCCAGTATCGCATTGAAGTGCCCCCACCAGAACCTGCAGAACCTCAGGCTGAAAACATCCCGCTCTCGATCCTCTTCGAGGACGCCCATGTGCTGGTGGTAGATAAACCTGCTGGACTGTCGGTCCATCCAGCTCCGGGCAATTGGACGGGAACTTTGGTCAATGCCGTCCTGTGGCATGCGGGCGACAGCCTCAAAGTGGTCGGTGCCACGGGCAGGCCGGGTATTGTGCACCGCTTGGACATGGATACGTCTGGGGTGATGGTGGTGTGTAAGAGTGAGTTCGCGCTCGCCTCGCTGGGTCGGCAGTTTCAGGATCGCACCATTTCAAGGCGCTATCGTGCGTTTGGCGTCGGTCAACCTAAAGCGCCTTGGGGCAAGGCTGGGCGGGTTGATGCAAGGCTGGCGCGGGACCCGCGCGACCGTAAGCGCATGGCGGTAGTGGCAGACTCGGCCTCTGCGGGAAAAAATGCGGCCACCAATTATGAGATCGTCAAGCGCTTTGGAATCGGCCTGCAAGGCAATCCTGGGGCGGCAGCGACGGAAATGGTGTGTGTGCTCGAGACCGGTCGTACACATCAAATCCGCGTCCACATGGCCCATATTGGCATGCCGTTGATTGGCGATCAGGTCTATGGCGACACCAAAGTTGCGCGCGCCTTGAATACGGCCTTGCCCGAAGAAATCCGCTTGAAGCGCCAAGCCCTGCATGCCGAGACCCTCGCATTCACCCATCCCGCCACCAGCGAGCGGATGAGCTTTCAAAGCGACTTGCCAGAGGACCTATTGGCCTTGCGCGCCGCACTTTCCGACCTGTAGTTTCTGATCCCAAGAAAGGCCTAAACCATGATCTCCCGCCGCACCCTGTTAGCTACTGGAACCGCATCTATGGGCCTTGCCGGCCTTTCTTTGCCTGCTCATGCGCAAGAGGCCTCTTGGCCCTTGAACGCTTTGTTCGAAAGCTATTTTGACCAGACTTTGGTGCGCAACCCAGAGCGCGCGACAGGCCTTGGCGATAAGCGCGGGCAGGACCGCTGGAATGATGATTCTGATGCTTATGCGGCGCAAAACCTCGCGTTTCAGGTCAAGACCAATCAAGAGGTTTCAGCCCTTGCTGCTACTATGAACCTGAACCAGACCGACGCGCTGAGTGTACGTTTGTTCGATAAACTGACCCAGAATGCCAAGGCCAATGCGCCGTATCGTGGCCATGCCTATGTGTTTGATCAACATAATGGCGCGCAGTCCGGCATCCCGACTTTCTTGGCTAACAATCAGTCCGTGGCGAACTTAGAGGATGCCCAAGCCTATATTGCACGCCTTGAAGCCATGCCGGAAAAGGTCGGTGGTCTATTGGCACGCTCTGCTGACTCCGCAGCAAAGGGCATCACGCCACCGCGGCATCTCTACGCGTTTGTCCTGTCAAATTGCCGGAACTTGTTGGCTGGAGCACCTTTTACCGAGACGGGCAAGGATTCTGTTTTTTGGAGCGATATAAAAGGCAAGATCGACAAAACCACGCTCGATGCCTCCACCAAGGACCGCTTGAAGGCCCAAGCTCGCGCCGCGCTCATCAATAAGGTCAAGCCCGCCTATGAAGCCATTATCGCGGAAATGACCAAGCAGCAGGCCAAGGCGCGCACCACTGATGGCGTGTGGGCTTTGCCCGATGGTGAGGCCTATTATGCAGAGCGCTTAGCAACCCAAACCACCACACGTTTGACCGCCAATGAGATCCACCAATTGGGCTTAGACGCTGTTGCGCGCATCCATGGCGAGATGGAGACCATCATGCGCAAGGTCGGCTTTACCGGCACGCGCGACGCCTTCTTCGACTTCATGGAGACTGATCCCCGCTTCTTTGTTGCCGATACGCTAGCTGGCAAGGCTTCCTATGTTGCCCAAGCTACCGCGATGATCGACACCATGCGGGATCGTCTGCCTACCGCCTTTAATCTGATGCCCAAGGCCCCACTGGAAGTCCGCGCGGTCGAGCCGTTCCGCGAGGCTTCAGCGGGTCTGGCTTTCTATTCGCGTCCATCCGCTGACGGTAAGCGGCCGGGCTATTACTATGTGAACACCTTCAATGTGAAGGCGATCCCGACGTATCAGATGGAGGCTTTGGCCTATCATGAAGGCCTGCCGGGCCATCATATGCAGATTGCGATCGCGCAAGAATTGCAGGGCATTCCACGCTTCCGCAAATTCTCGGGCTTTACCGCCTATTCAGAAGGTTGGGGTCTTTATACCGAGCGTTTGGGCAAGGATATGGGCTTTTACCAAGACCCTTATTCAGACTTTGGCCGCCAAGTGCTGGAATTGCGCCGCGCCATTCGCTTGGTGGTCGACACGGGCCTTCACGCTAAGCGCTGGCCGAAGGAACAGGCGATTGCCTATATCCTCGCCAATCAGCCGGGCGATCTTGAAAGCGCCACCCGCGACATCAATCGCTACATCGTCATGCCGGGCCAAGCCACGGCCTATATGATTGGCCAAATGGAAATCTTACGCCTACGCGCCGACGCCCAGCGCCGCCTTGGCAGCCGCTATGACCTCAAGAAGTTCCACGACATCGTCCTGGGCAGCGGCTTTGTGCCCTTGGATATCTTGAAGGAATTGGTGGAGGCTTGGGTTTAGGGTTAGATGCCTGTGAAGAGGCGATCTAGAGCGGCGATGATTTCATAGTCAAACTGGCCAGCATGATCGACCTGTTCAACAAGTTCGCGGCGGTCAACTGCGCTAAGCAGCGGTGTCAAAACAACATACGGATTTCCCAGCACCGCGATCTGAGGCGTCAATCGTTCAATCACCAGATTTGTCCTGAGTGGCTCAAGCGGTGCAACAATGATACTCCTGATTTTATCGACTCGCTCGGATTGAAGTACGATGACCAACTGCTCCGCTTGATCGAGCGAAGCGAGTTTCCAAACTTCAAATCTCTTCATGGTTAAAATAAACGTAGCCGCTTAAGTGGAAGGCCATCGCGCTCAACAAGCTCGTTAAGCGCTTCGAAGCCTCGTTGGTTAGCTTGTGCCCACGCTTCAAACTCAGCATCTTGGACTGTTTTGGTCAACGCCGCTTCAGCGACCGCAGAAATGTTCACACTTAGTCGCCGAGCATCCTGAACCAGTTCGACAGGAAGGCTAACGTTGACGGCCTGACGCTTTAAAGTTTTATGCGCATTATTCATGCGCATAAAATCTCATGCAATTGACGGCTTGTCTACCAATATCTCCTCACCCCGGCGCGATCATCAGTTCCGGGCGGACGATGGCGTCAAAGTCTTCGCCGCTGATGCCCAGCGCGATGGCTTCTTCGCGCAATGTGGTGCCGTTTTTGTGTGCGGTCTTGGCGACTTTGGCGGCCAGATCATAGCCGTATTTCTCTTTCAACGGCGTCACCAGCATCAAGGAATTGGCGAGACCCTTGGCGATATTGTCGAGGCGGGGCTCAATACCAACGACGCAATTGTCAGTGAAGCTAACGGCCGCATCGCCTAAAAGCTGGACGGATTGCAGGAAGTTATAGGCCATCATCGGGTTAAAGACATTGAGTTCAAAGTGGCCTTGGCTGCCTGCAAAGGCGATGGCGGCATTATTGCCCAGAATATGGGCGCACACTTGGGTCAAAGCTTCGCATTGGGTCGGGTTGACCTTTCCTGGCATGATAGAGCTGCCGGGTTCGTTTTCTGGCAAAGCCAATTCGCCTAAGCCCGCGCGTGGGCCAGAGCCCAAGAAACGGATATCATTGGCGATTTTGAAGCAACTCATCGCGACCGTGGTGATGGCCCCATGGGTGAAGACCATGGCGTCATGGGCGGCCAAGGCCTCAAATTTGTTCGGGGCGCTGGTAAAGGGCAGGCCCGTCAGGCCCGCAATTTCTGTCGCCACAGCGTCCGCAAAGCCGACGGGGGAAGCAAGGCCTGTACCCACGGCGGTGCCGCCTTGAGCCAGTTCCATCAAGGCAGGCAGTGTTTGGCGAATGCGGGCGATGCCATTTTCAATCTGCTTGGCATAACCCGAAAATTCTTGGCCCAAGGTGACCGGTGTGGCGTCTTGGGTATGCGTGCGGCCAATCTTGATAATGTCGGCCCAAGCCTTGGCTTTGGCATCCAAAGCTGCATGCAAATGTGTCAAAGCGGGTAGCAAATGCTGGGTGACCTCCACCGCGCAGGCGATATGCATGGCGGTTGGGAAGGTGTCGTTAGAGCTTTGGCTCATATTTACATGATCATTGGGATGGACAGGCTTTTTCGAGCCCATCTCGCCGCCCAGCATCTCAATCGCGCGATTGGAGATGACTTCATTGGCATTCATATTGGATTGAGTGCCAGAGCCTGTTTGCCACACGACCAGCGGGAAGTGGTCGTTCAGCTTACCGTCAATGACTTCTTGAGCGGCTTTGATGATGACTTCACCTAAGCCCTTGTCCATTTTGCCCAGCTTCATATTGGCGAGCGCGGCAGCTTGTTTGACGATGCCGAGTGCTTTCACAATCGACAAAGGCTGCTTTTCCCAACCGATCTTAAAATTGCCGAGCGAGCGTTCGGCCTGGGCACCCCAATAGCGGTCAGAAGCGACTTCGATGGGTCCAAATGTATCGGTTTCGGTTCGCGTGCTCATGGGATGCCTCTCAGGTGATGTTGGTGTCGGCTTAGCTGGATCGATCAGCGTTTTGAAGGGGGTGACGTGTCCTCAGCCGCAGTAGCGACTGCCTCAGGTGCCAGTGGTGTGAGGCGAACCGGCTTCCCGCCCAGTACAAGGTCGCGGAGCTCCGGTTCGGCAGTTTTAATATCGCCACGCTTGAACGCCTCGTGTGAAGATTCGTCATAGAGGCGGACGGACTGCACCAAGCCAACCCACCCAGTCGGCGTCTGTTTGAACACCGAAACACCCTCGTCAGGCGACAAAACGGCAACTTCGTTGCCCTCTTCCTGATCGATGTTGAGAAGGGCGAGCGTGCATCGGTCGATTTCGCGCGCTGGTTCAAACATCAGGCAGCGCGGAACGTCATAGCCCGGCAAAGTTGTGAAGTCATTTGCAAGGAAACTGGCTGGCAGTTTCGCGCCCTTGGGGCTAACAATTTTAAGGCGCGAGAGATCGGCTGGTTTGGCCTCTTCTGCCTCAAACGCCGGTTCGTCGTAATAGCGGCGGCGTTCCAGCTTGCCCTCGCTAGCGCGTTTGGCCCAGCTAGCGATGGATGTATCGGATGAGGCTACAAGCTTGTTGAGTGCTGACTTGCCGTAGTGACCGGTATCGGCACTTAGCACAAACCAGTCGAAGCGATCTGGCTTGATCTTGCCTGAGGTCAGACGCACCACCTGATTGTCGACACTCAAGCGTGCGGGCGAAGCTGCGGGCGTCAAGATCGCGATGAAGACCACGCATTTAAGCATGGCCAAACCAATATTGAGAGGCTTTAGAAGCTCCATCCACGGCCCGCGCCGGAAAATAGCGACGCTATAGCCAATGCCATAAGCCAGCGCGATCACCACCACCATCCCCGCCAAGGTGCGATCAATCGTGAGGCCGTATTGGTTAATCCGCAGGCCGAGGCTCCACGCGGCGAGAACGGCAAAAACTAATAACAAAAGGGCTGCCAGCCGCACGCACCACTTTAAAACCACTTGCACCTTGCGGTCGGTTTCGCCTTGCTGAAAGGCTGCATTGATCAACAGCACAAAGCCGATGCACGCACCCAGAAGCGTGGCCGTCGCGGCTTTGGTGTCCCACAAGGGTTGCAAGCCACTGAATGCTAGGCTGACGGCAAAAATCGACCCGATCAGTGTGATAACGGGTAGAAGCCACGCCAGAACCCCTAAAGCGAGGCCTCTTACATTGGCCAAAAGCTTGGGCTGAATGTCGCCTAAATGTACGGCACTGGCGAAGGCTAGGCCCGTGATGGGGAAGCCGAAATACTCATTCTGCAAGAGTTCATGTAACCATTTGAAGCCGATGAAGCCCAAAAGAGCTGCACCCAATTGCAAAATGCCCCAAAACAAAAGCGTAAAGCCAATCGCCAAAACTAGCTGCACGCCGCGTTTCCAAGCCTCGTCAAAGTAAAGCTCATAGTGGGCAAAAGGCTTGCCAGCCTGGTCAGCGCTCGACACCAATTCATTGGCGATAAAGGTTAGGGCCATCAGAATCAGGATGGATTGCAATTCACTAGAACTGGCAACGCCTGAATAAATCCGCACATGCCAAAGGATAAAGCAAAGCACAGCTGTCGCTAAGGCCGACCAGATGGCAAGGCTCACTCGCCGCATTACAGCCGCGCCTGCCCAGATTATGAATGCCACAAGTGTTAGAGTCTGCGCCAAGATTTCCCGCCAGTCTTGTGGCATAATGGACTCGGCAAACTTTTTATTGTCGTCCCCAATCAAGAACGCAACCACAAGTCCGATAACAAGACCGACACCTAGGCGCAGGAATAATGCAGCGCGTTCTGAAAGGGGTTGGCTCTTTACAATCATTCTGAATACTCCATCACGCAGGCACTGATCTATGTCTTGCCACGTTTCCAAATCGTGCACATCTCATTATGGTAGCCGCATGAGTGATGACACACCTCTTTGGCAAAAGATGGCGACAGCCGGTGCCATGATGATTCAGGGCACACCGCAGGCCCGTGCTCTGGGTATGCGCGTTATATCCATCACCGAAGCCCGCGCTGTGGTTGAAGTGGATTGGCGCGAAGATTTAGTGGGTGATCCTGAAACAGGCGTAATCGCTTCTGGCGTTGTCACGACCTTGTTGGACAATACATGCGGCGTGGCGGCCTTTGCGGCCCTGAGCGAGCCTATGTCTACTGCAACGCTCGACTTGCGGATTGATTATATGCGCCCGGCCAAAAAGGGCGCGACCATACGTGCGGAGGCCCACTGCTATCGCATGACCAAAACAGTAGCCTTTGTGCGCGCCTTTGCTTTTGATGGTCAGGATGAAACCGATCCCGTCGCCGCCGCCCAAGCAGCCTTCATGATGGGGACCTCAGGCCGCATGGGGCAAAACCGGAGGCCACCGAAATGAGTGAAACATCGGCCACCCCGGTACGCGTGAACTTAGGCGAACTCAGTGCCATGTTTGAGGCCGTGCCCTATGCGAAATTTCTTGGTGTTCAGTTTGAACTCAAGGGCGATGAACTGACGGCCATTCTGCCCTTCAAGGATGATTTGATCGGCAATCCCATGTTGCCCGCTCTACATGGCGGGGTCGTCGGCGCTTTGATGGAACTCACAGCTGTTGCGCAAATTTTCCTAGCGCAAGGTGGTAAGAGAATTCCAAAAGTTATTGATATTTCCATTGATTACCTGCGGTCTGGTAGGCCGGTTGACACTTATGCCCGCGCTCATGTGACCAAGCTGGGGCGGCGCATTGCCAATGTGCGGGTTGAAGCATGGCAATTTGACCGCGCCGACCCCATCGCCGCCCTTCACGGTCATTTCTTGCTGAAAAGCGATGAGGCAGAAGCAGAGCCTAAGGCTTAGCCAAACACACGCGCAAAGATCGTGTCGACTTGGGCGAAGTGGTGGCTGTCGTCAAACAAGCTGAGGATATGATCGACCGACAACAGGCTCGTGACTTGGCTGTCTGCAAGCAGGCGGTCCAACAACGCGGTTGCGGGGCGTGGGCTTGGCATGGACCACACCGCCATCGCGTTGGTCTGCACCATCTTATAGGAATCCTCACGGCTTGCCCCGGCTTGGGTGAGGGCCAAGAGGACGCGTTGGGAATTATGTAGCCCACCCAACAGGTCGAGATTGGCCTTCATCCGCTCTGGATAGATCAACAACTTTTCCATCACGCCTGCGAGGCGGTGAAGCGCAAAGTCGAGGTGGATGGTGGCGTCTGGGCCAATTCCGCGCTCGACACTGGAATGCGAGATATCTCGCTCATGCCACAGCGCGACATTTTCCAGCGCGGGTACAGCGGCAGAGCGGACGAGGCGAGCAAGACCCGTCAAATTCTCGGTCAGAACTGGGTTGCGCTTATGCGGCATGGCTGAGGAGCCCTTTTGGCCGGGCGAGAAGAATTCTTCCGCCTCCAGCACTTCGGTGCGCTGCATGTGGCGGATTTCAGTGGCGAGACGCTCAATTGAGGAAGCGACGACGGCGAGTGCGCAGAAGAAGGCGGCATGGCGGTCGCGCGGAATTACTTGTGTTGAGACGGGCTCAATCGCGAGGTCCATTTTTGCCGCAACATGGGCTTCTACGCGTGGGTCGATCTGGGCGAAGGTACCCACCGCGCCAGAGATGGCACAGGTGGCGATTTCGGCTTTGGCGGCAATCAGGCGGGCCTTGGCGCGCTGAAACTCGGCATGGAAGCCAGCCAAGGTCACGCCGAACGTGGTGGGTTCTGCATGGATGCCGTGGCTGCGGCCAATACGAACGCTGTGCTTATGCTCTTTTGCTCGGGTCTCAATCGCTGCCAGCACACGGTCGACGCCTGCAATCAACAAGTCACTCGCCCGAGCCAATTGCACGGCAAGGCAGGTGTCGAGCACGTCAGAACTTGTCATGCCTTGGTGGACAAAGCGGGCATCAGGGCCCACGATCTCAGCCAAATGGGTCAAAAAGGCGATGACGTCATGCTTGGTTTCGGCCTCAATTGCGTCAATCCGCGCGACATCAAACACGGCGTTGCCAGCCTTGTCCCAAATAGTCTTTGCCGCTTCCTTGGGAATGACGCCCAAACCTGCCAGCGCATCGGCGGCATGGGCTTCAATCTCAAACCAGATTTTGAAACGGGTTTGAGCGTCCCAGATGGCGATCATTTCGGGGCGGGCATAGCGGGGGATCATGTTGGCGTTCCGTCATCAAGCAAAGGGCCGCTGGTGAGTTCCACCAGCGGCCCTGTTTTGTAGCTGTTGGCTGTGAGGTCAAGCGCGGAAAGCCGCGCTTGGGCCTAGGAAGCGGTTGCGGCTTGATCTTTTGCAGTGGCGTCTGCCGTCGCAGTCAAGTCTTCGCGGATTGTGTTGCGAGCGAGCGCGAAGAACAAGATCACCAAAAGACCAACAGAGCTGGACGATAACAGCGACCAGCGGATGCCTTCGGCTTGAGCAGCACCACACATAGCGTCCCCAGCGGTGGCAGCACCCTTGGCGCAGAAGCTGGCAAACTCGGCCCCAGCTGGGCCAATACTGGCAAAGTGCTGGCTGGCGAACATGTCAGACAGGAAGCCAACCGCGGTGGGCCCAGCACCAAGCCCGATCATATTGACCACGAACAGCATTAAAGCCACCGCGGTTGCCCGGCTTTGCGGGCGGACCAAGCTTTGCACCGCGGCATAGACTGGGCCGTACCAGACCGAGTTCATCAAGGTCGGAATCGCAAGTAAGAGGATACAGGCCAGAGTGCCTTCTACGAACATACCTGCCCAAAAGAACGGAATCCCGACTATGAAAGCCAGCATGGGCACCGTCATATAGGCTCTTGTATCGCTTTTCGCGGCCCGATCGGCGACAAATCCCCCAATCATGGTCCCGGCTACCCCTGCAAAAAAGGTCATCAGAGCCATGGCCGTACCGATATCCCCCAGTGCCATACCGTGCACACGTGCGAAGAAAATTGGCAAAAATGCAGCATGTCCGTAGCCAAGAAAGGAGATTGTCGTCGCGGCCCCAACTGCATACCAGTAGGATTTGCGTGCCGTTAATTCGCGAGCGGTTTGAGTTAGGCTTGGTGCCGAACCAGCCGTACCTAGTTTCACCAATCCCAATTTACGCGGCTCTTTGAGCGTGAGTAAGGCGATCACACCAATGATGATCCCGGGGATACCAACGGCAAAGAAAGCGACTCGCCAGCCGTAATGTTGGGCGATCCAAGCCCCGACAATATAGCCCATAGCCGTACCCACTGGCACGCCCAAAGAGTAAAAGGCGATTGCCGACGCGCGCTTTTCCGCAGGCACATAGTCAGAGATCAGCGAGTGGGCAGGGGGCGTACAACCCGCTTCACCCACGCCGACGCCAATACGTGCGAGCAGCAATTGAGTAAAGTTTTGGGCCAAGCCGCACAAAGCAGTAAAGCCACTCCACACGATCACCGCTGTGGCAATAATGCCAGGGCGGTTTCCACGCTCCGCATAACGCGCGATGGGGATGCCCAGAATGGTATAAAAGAAGGCGAAAGCCAAACCGATCAACATGCCCAATTGGCCATCGGAAATGCCAAGGTCCTTCTTAATCGGCCCTGCTAAGATCGCCACAATCTGGCGGTCGACGAAGTTGAGCGTATAGATGATCAACAACACCCAAAGTGCATAGCGCACATAGGCCGGGCTGAGGGCTTGAGGCTGTGCTGGTGTTCCAGAGCCAATGATCGTGTCTGACTTTTTGTCCATCCGGTCGTTCCCCTTTTAGGCAGGTTTATGCCTGCCTTTCTTATCGGCCTACCATCGGGCCGACGTGGAAAAAAGCAATGCCATGGCGCGATTTATTTGCATGGCTAAGGGTAGGGCTTAGTTGGCACTCATCGCTTTGACTTCTGCCATGTCCTGCTTCAGAGTTTGGCGTGCAAGTAAAAAGAACGCGACCACCAGGACGCCGAGCACACTGTGCCAAGCAAGCGATAGCCTTAGACCCTCGGCTTGTGCCACCGTGCAAATCGCTTCGCCAGCGGTCGCTGCTTTCTTGGCGCAATAGGAAGCAAACTCCATCCCTGCAGGCGCATTGGCGGCAAAGTGCTGATGGGTCAGGATGTCAGACAGGAGGCCAACCGTGAATGGGCCAAGGCCAAGGCCCACCATGTTCAGCACAAACAACATCAGCGCGACCGCCGTCGCCCGGCTTTGTGGGCCGACGAGACCTTGAATGGACGCATAAACTGGCCCGTACCAGATCGAGTTCAAGAGGGCTGGAAGCGTCAAGAAGGCGATGGCGAAATAAGCATTGTCAGCAAACATGCCAAACAAGAAGAACGGGACTGACAGAATAAAGGCAACCATCGGAATGGTCATATAAGCTCTCACATCCGTCTTGGCTGCCCGATCTGCGATAAAGCCGCCAATCATGGTTCCCAAAACTCCCGCGACGATGCCGCTAAGGGCCAGAAGTGTGCCGATCTCTGTCAAAGACAGGCCATGGACCCGCGCTAACATGACTGGGATGAAGGCGCTCTTTCCATAGCTGAGGAAGGAAATCATGGTCGCGGCACCCACGACATACCAGTAGGATTTGCGATTGGTCAGTTCTTTAGCCGTCGCCAAAAGCGTTGGACCAGATCCAGCTTTGGGCTGCGGGACAAGACCAAGCTTGCGTGGCTCTTTTAAGGTAAAATACGCTAAAGCGCCTATTGCTACGCCGGGCAATCCGACGATCGCAAAGGCCCAGCGCCAGCCAAAGGCGTCAGCAATCGTAGCCCCAATGACTAATCCAAGCGCGCTGCCAATCGGCACGCCCAAGGAATAAAAGGCGATGGCTGATGCGCGCTTGTCGGCTGGTACATAGTCAGAAATGAGGGAGTGAGCTGGTGGCGTGCAACCCGCCTCACCAACGCCAACACCGACCCGGGCCAGCAGCAAATGCCAGTAATTCTGAGCCGCGCCGGACAAAGCTGTAAAGGCACTCCAGATCACCACGGAGACAGAGATAATTTTGGCGCGGTTCCCACGTTCGGCAAAGCGGGCGATTGGCAGGCCTAGGATGGTATAGAAGAAGGCAAAACCAATCCCCATCAAAAGGCCTAGAGCGCTATCGCTGATACCAAGGTCTTTTTTGATCGGGCCAGCAAGAATGTTGATAATGCCACGGTCGAGAAAGTTAAGGGTGTAAATGATCAACAACATCCAAAGCGCATAACGCACATAAGCAGCGCTCAATGGGGCAGGGGCAGTTTCTATCGTGGGACTATCGGATTTTGGAGCCCACGCGCCCAAGGTTTCGCGTTGATCTGACATGACATCTCCCCGTTTCATTTTGTATGTGCTTTTCTGATTCAGGCACTTTGATTTGACTTCCAGCTTAACCAAACTTGCCCACTTGCAAACAACCGAATTGGGTAAAACACGGTTTTGTGTGAGTTTCGTCTGTGATTAAATTTAGATTCCAATAAACCTCTAAAATGCAGCAATTAGTTCTAAGAAATTTTGCTTGACCAAGCGGCAGCGCATGTTTATGCCTCTGGGCGAAGTTTGAGGAAACTCCATCATGCGCAACGTCGCACTTGTACTAGTTAGAATGCCGCGGCTTGGTGAGGGATAATCCTCTCACCAAATCGCGGCGATGTAACACAAGGGGCTCAACTGGCCCCTTTTTTCATGTCCAAAAAACCGCCATAAGCACGCAAATCTTGGAAGCCTACCCCGATGTACGACACAGAGATTGAGACCAGCACCATGACGCAAGCAGAGCCTATTGAAATGACGGGTGCCGAAATTCTGGTGCGGGCCATGCAAGAGCAAGGCGTGGAGACGATTTTTGGTTATCCTGGTGGGGCCGTCTTGCCAATCTATGACGCGCTCTATCAGCAAGAGCAGATCCACCATGTTCTTGTGCGCCATGAGCAAGGGGCAGGTCATGCGGCTGAAGGCTATGCGCGCTCAACCGGCAAATGTGGTGTTTTGCTGGTGACTTCAGGACCAGGGGCGACCAATGCGGTGACGGCGCTGGTTGATGCCCTGATGGATTCTATTCCTTTGGTCTGCATTACCGGCCAAGTGCCCTCGCATTTGATCGGGTCAGATGCGTTTCAGGAGTGTGACACAACCGGCATCACGCGCTCTGCCACCAAACACAATTATCTGGTCAAGGACGTCAATGATCTTGAGCGGATCGTGCATGAGGCGTTTCAAGTAGCTACTACGGGCCGTCCGGGCCCGGTTCTGATCGACATTCCTAAGGACGTTCAGTTCAAGAAGACGATTTATCGTGGCAAGCCAAACGACTTGTCCCCCAATTACCGCCCGCCGACGAACCCAGACCTTATGGCGATTGAAAAAGCGGTTGAGCTGATGGCGAGCGCCAAAAAGCCGATCTTCTATACTGGTGGTGGTGTCATCAATGCGGGGCCAGAGGCCTCTAAACTGCTGCGCCAATTAGCAGCAGCAACCGGCTTCCCCGTGACCTCAACCCTAATGGGCCTTGGCAGCTTCCCAGCCAGCGACCCGCAATGGCTGGGCATGTTGGGCATGCATGGCGCCTATGAAGCCAATATGGCGATGCATGATTGCGACGTGATGATCTGCTTGGGCGCGCGCTTTGACGACCGCGTGACCGGGCGCTTGGATGCTTTCTCCCCCAATTCTAAGAAGATCCATGTCGATATTGATCCCTCTAGCATCAATAAGAATGTGCGGGTAGATATTGGCATTGTGGCAGACGCAGGCAAAGCGATTGCCGCCCTGCTGGCGCAATGGCAGGCCCGTGTCGGAAAGCGTGCGGACCTTGCCGCTTGGAACGCGCAAATCGACACATGGCGGGCGCGCAAAGGCTTTGCTTATCGCCAAAGTGGCGAGGTGATTAAGCCTCAATATGCGGTTGAGCGCCTCTATGAACTCACCAAAGAACGCAAGACCTTCATCACCACCGAAGTGGGCCAGCATCAGATGTGGGCAGCGCAATTCTATCGCTTTGAAGAACCCAACCGCTGGATGACCTCTGGCGGCCTCGGCACCATGGGCTATGGCCTGCCTGCTGCGATTGGGGTGCAAATGGCGCATAAGGATGGCTTGGTGATCGACATTGCCGGAGAAGCCAGCATCCAAATGTGCATCCAGGAAATGAGTTGTGCGGTGCAATATGGCTTGCCCGTCAAAATCTTCATCCTGAATAATGAGTGGATGGGCATGGTGCGCCAATGGCAGCAATTGCTGCACGGCGAACGCTATTCCCAAAGTTATTCCCACTCCTTGCCGGACTTTGTGAAGCTGGCCGAAGCCTTCGGTGCCAAGGGCATCCGCTGCGAGGACCCAGCCTTTCTCGATGCCGCGATCCAAGACATGATCGACTATGATGGCCCCGTGATCTTTGACTGCCGCGTCACCAAAGACGAAAACTGCTTCCCCATGATCCCATCGGGCGCCGCCCATAATGAGATGCTCTTGGGCGATGATGGTCAGGACTTGGGGACGGCGATTGATGAGAAGGGGCGGCAGTTGGTGTAGGGGTAACCCGCTCTGACAAATAGTCTTGGCCGTGCTTTGGCGCAGACCCTGCTGCAGGCAAAGCGCCGAACAAGTGTGAGATTGTCTGATTGCAGCCGTCAAGGCACGCTTCGCTCTAAGGCTTGGACTGCCGTAATCAGACGCAGAACCCCGACAGTATGCCCGCCTGTTCGAGCGGGTTAAGGGCAGAAGCGAAGCGTCCCTTGACGCAGTTGAACTGGTAAAAAATAATCGAAACAAGGTTTTGTGTGGCCAGATTGGTCACCAAAACCGTTCCCAAACGAATCCTCCAAGAAGGCGCGTTATCGCCCCACAATCTCATTCCGCGCCGCCTGCGCCAGAAACGCACTGCGGGTTAGTTTGCGGGCAGAGGCGGCGGTGTCTATGGCGGCGAGGATGCCGGAATCGAGCGAGATGTTGATGCGGGTGGGCGTGTTGCTGGCTGCGATATGGGGCACTAAAATCAGGAAGGCACCATTCGCCAAATCCTCTTTCGCCAAATCGCGGATCGTCTCGATGCTTGATGGCTCGATGACGCGGTCATTGTTCTCAAAATAGAGCGACACAGCGTCAGTTGCTTCGCGCACAACACTTTCCAGATCATCAGCGGCTGAGAAGCAGCCCTCTAAATCTGGAAAAGAGACACCAAAAGCGCTGTCTTCGTCTTTGTGGACGACGCCGTGATAATAGTGCATCGCGTTGCCTTTCATAACCATCCTGCCATTTTTGCAATGGATCGCGCCGTGCCGAGCGGTAGATCTTTCTTTGGATGCGGGACGATCACAACCACGCCGCCTTTGGCGAATTTGTGATGTGAACCCTTGCTCGCAACCAAAACAAACCCCTCGGACGAAAGCCGCCTGACGATTTTCTTGCTGTCGCGCTCCATCTAGAAAGTGTAAGCCAGATTTACTGCTTTGTCGAGAAGTGTGTAAAAAAATGTGTTGTTGGAGCAACCTTTGATCCTGACGAAATTTCCATTTTGGGTGGCGGTACCCGTCTCAGCTTGGGTGATCTTTATTGTGTGGATGGGCGCTCTATTTCCCGTTCCACGCACCCCGGTTCCTGTCCATGGTGCTGGACGAGAGAGCTGGTATCCCGATGACGACGAACAAGACGGGGAGGGGAGCGCATGACCGATCTCACCGCGATTGCCGCCGCTTGGATCGCCGATTGGAATGCCCATGATGTGGAGAAAATCCTCTCCCATTACGCAGAGGATGTGGTCTTTCATTCCCCGAAAATTGCACTCCGCACCAAGGGCGAAAAGACGTTTTTCACCAGTCGGGAAGAATTGCGGCCCTATTTCAGCTTTGCCTTTCACATCCGGCCGCATCTGCGCTTTACGCTGCTCAACATCTGCCAAGATCGGCAAGGCTTGGCCTTGATCTATCAAGATGAAACAGGGGCGACGGCAACCGAACTGATGGATTTGAACCAACAAGGGCAAGTGGTGTTTGCACGCGTCCTCTATGATCGCTAAAGCAATCATAACTCTGACAGTCGAGACTACTTCATGACCCAACCCGGTTCTGCTTATTTCATTCCTGAAGGCGAAAGCCCGATCATTCGCACCACTTTGGCGGTGATCGTCACCAACGAGCCGGGCGTTTTGGCCCGTGTGGTCGGCCTGTTTTCGGCGCGCGGCTATAATATCGAGAGCTTGACGGTGGCCGAGACCGACCATGAAGCTCATACGTCGCGCATCACCATCGTCACCTCGGGCACGCCCAGCGTCTTGACTCAGATTCGCGCTCAGCTTGGCCGTTTGGTGCCGGTGAAGCGCGTCATCGACTTTTATGGTGACAGCGATGCCGTCGCGCGTGAATTGGCGCTGATCAAAGTGGCGGGCACGGGCGATGTACGGGTCGAGGCCATGCGCTTAGCCGATGCGTTTAAGTGCCGGATCATGGATGCGGGCTTGGACCATTTCACTTTTGAACTGACTGGGTCTTCCAAAAAGCTTGATGATTTCATTGATTTGATGCGCCCACTTGGGTTGGTTGAGGTCTCGCGTACTGGGGTGGCCACCATCCGGCGCGGCAAAGACGTGATCTAGACGGCAACGCCGACCGCCAATTTAGTTCGGCAATCGGCCTTTTTTTGGCCCAAAGTTCAGGTTTGGATGGATGGATGA
>JBEAVQ010000134.1:0-7734 GCA_041160865.1 Pseudomonadota bacterium
CCGATACCCCCGCCGACACAACACTTCATGGAGCATCGCACCACTGATCCCTCCGCCGACAATCAGAAAATCCAGCGCGCCACCATCTTCCATGGAGCGGAACCGGGCAGCTCTTTGGGCTAGAATCTGCGGGTTCAGCATGCTGGTGGCGAATGGAAGAGGGCTTTGCTAAACTTGGAAATATCCCACCCCCGCAGTGAAGATCGGTTGGTGTTTTTCGCCGGGGATGTTTTTGGCGACCTTGGAGCCGGCGCGTTCGCTATGGCCCATTTTTCCGAGGACTCGGCCGCAGGGTGAGGTGATGCCTTCGATGGCGGCGAGCGAGCCGTTCGGGTTGATGGCGATGTCCATGGAGCGAACGCCGTCCGCATCGCAGTATTGCGTGGCGATCTGGCCGGTGGCGGCGAGCGAGGCGATGATTTCCGGGCTGGCGTAGAAGCGGCCTTCGCCATGGGAGAGCGGGATGGCGTGGATGTCGCCGGGATCGTTGTTAGAGAGCCATGGCGAGAGGGTGCTGACAATGCTGGTTTTCGCGTAGCAGGAGATGTGGCGACCGATGGCGTTGTGAACGAGTGTCGGCGCGTCGGCGTGGGCGTCGCGGATCTCGCCGTAGGGGACGAGGCCGGTTTTGATGAGGGCTTGGAAGCCGTTGCAAATGCCTAGGACAGGCACGCCAGCCTTCGCCGCATCCACCACGGCGCGGGTGACAGGCGACAGGGCCGCCATCGCACCACAGCGCAAATAGTCGCCATAGGAAAAGCCGCCGGGCAAAACGATCAAGTCTAAGCCCTCTGGCAGGCTAGTTTCCTTGTGCCAAACCATGGAGACTTGCGCATCGACTGAGCGCTCCAAAGCGACTTTGCAATCGCGGTCACAATTCGATCCGGGGTAGATGATGACGGCAGCTTTCATAGGTTCGACCTACGCGGTTTTGCCGCTGAGGTGAAGTCCACTGGACCACCTCCTGCAGCCATTGTGCAACCGCCCTGCAGAAAAGCGCGTATTGAGACGTAAGAATAGGTTAGGAGTGACCATGATTTCGCGCAGAAGCTTAGTAATTGGAAGTGCGGCCCTGATGACCCTAACCCCGCCTGCCTTAGACGCAGCCCCCGGCAAGACGCCGCAAGCTTTGTGGGATGAGCTTTTGGGCCGTTACGTACGCCCTGATTCTACTGGCCTAAACCGGGTCGATTATGCGGCTTGGAAGGCCAGTGCAGCGGACATGCGCGCACTGGATGCTGTCGTGGCTGGGCTTGCGGGATTGAAGATCTCAAGTCTACCCAAGGCCACTCAATTTGCCACGTGGGCCAATCTCTATAACGCCATCACCATTCAAGTGGTGCTGGCGCGCTATCCGGTAAAATCCATCCGCGACATCAAACCAAGTCTGTTGGCGATGGGGCCTTGGAAAGAGCCACGTGTGCGGGTTGAGGGCAAGCAACTCTCGCTCGACGACATCGAACACAATATTCTGCGCAAGCAGTGGCGCGACCCACGTGTGCATTATGCAGTCAATTGTGCCTCAATCGGCTGCCCAAACTTGGGTCGACGCGGCTGGCGGACAGAGACGCTCGAGGCTGATCTCGATGCGGCGGCACGCGCATTCATCAATTCCCCGCGTGGCGTCCGTGTAACAGGACCACAAAAACTGCGGGTCTCATCGATTTATCAATGGTTCAAAGTTGATTTTGGGAATAATGAGGCTGGCATTCTTACCCATCTGCGCCGCTATGCGGCACCCACCCTTTTGACCCAAATGGCCAATGCCCGGATTGTGGGCGATGATTATGATTGGTCCATCAATGCGACGTCAGGTTCTTAAGCATGCAAGCCATCAAACGTTTCGGCCCATTGGTGGGCATCGCCTTGGGCCTAATCCTCGCCATTTCGATGGGCTGGCACAAATATCTGTCGTTTGACGAATTGGCCAAGCAGAGCGAAGTCCTGCGCGATTTGGTGACAACCAAGCCGTTATTGGTCATCGCCTGCTACATGGGAATTTATATCTTCGCCACCACGATCGCCCTGCCTGGCGCGATCTGGATCACGATTGCTGGCGGTTTTTTGTTTGGTCCGATGTTTGGGCCCATCTTCGGGCCAATTGTCGCGACGGCTATTGCCTCGACCTCAGCAACCATCGGTGCCACCTTTTTGTTTATGGCGCAACCATCGGTGCCACCTTTTTGTTTATGGCAACCCAATCTGCCTTGGGCGGGGGCTTACGTGCTCGGGCTGGAGGCATTATTGACCGCTTAGAAAAAGGCTTTCAGGAGAATGCTTTTAGCTATCTTCTAACCTTACGACTTCTGCCCATTGCCCCCTTCTTTGGTATTAATCTGGCAGCGGGCTTTTTGGGCGTGCCGCTTCGCACCTTTGTTCTGGCAACCGCCATTGGCATTCTGCCGGGTTGCTACGTCTACGCCTCGTTGGGCAACGGGATTGAGTATTTGATCTCACAAGGCCAAACACCGGATTTGAAGATCATTTACAACCCCGAAGTGATGGGACCTTTGGTGGGATTGGCAGTCTTAGCGCTGCTACCCAGCGCGTGGAAATTTGTCCAATCGAGACGGAAACAAGAATGAGCCAGCAGCAACTCAACGTCGATATCTGCATCATCGGGGCAGGTGCCGCAGGCTTGTCGGTTGCCGCAGGTGCGGCCCAACTTGGCCTTTCGGTCGTCCTTTATGAAGAGGGCGAGATGGGCGGCGATTGCCTAAATACGGGCTGTGTCCCGTCCAAGGCGCTGATTGCTGCGGCCAAGACCGCCCACGCGATGCAACATGCCAGTCGGTTTGGTATTGAAAATACCAAGGCGGTTATCGACTGGAACAAGCTGCGCGGCCATATCGACGGTGTGATAGAGACCATCGCGCCGATTGACAGCCAAGAGCGCTTTGAAGGCTTGGGTTGCACCGTCTTTCGCGAACATGCCGTCTTTATCGACCCGTGCACGGTTGAGAGCGCCTCTGCGAAAGTCACAGCGCAGAAATTCGTTATCGCCACCGGTGCCAGCGCCTTCTTGCCGCCTATCCCAGGCCTGAGTGAGACGCCGTTTCTAACCAATGAGACCGTCTTTGCCCAAGGAACACAGCCCAAAAGCCTGATCGTATTGGGCGGCGGGGTGATTGGGGTAGAGCTTGGCCAAGCCTTTGCCCGCCTCGGCACGCAAGTGACCGTGGTTGAGGCCATGACCATCATGGGCCCGCAAGAGCCTGAGGCGGTGGAGATTGTGCGCGCTAGCCTGACCGCCGATGGCGTGACTGTGCATGAAGGGACCAAAGCTGTCGCTGTATCCGGCAACCACACCGAGATAGCCGTCACCTTGGAAGATGGCCGAGTGCTCAAAGCGGAGCGTTTGTTGGTCGCAGTCGGCCGTGCTGCGAGGGTTGAGACTATCGGGCTGGATAAAGCCAATGTCACCTTTAGCCGCAAAGGTGTTGCGACAAATGATCGGCTGCGCAGTGTGTCTAATCCCCGGGTCTGGGCGATTGGCGATGTGGCGGGCAAAGAACAATTGACCCACGCAGCGGGCTTCCACGCCAGTGTCTTTATCCGCAATGCCGTGTTCAAGGCCCCTGCGACCGCTGTTGTCCCCTATATGCCTGCGGTGGCTTATTGCGACCCAGAAGTCGCCAAAATCGGCCTGACCGAGGCGCAAGCCCGCGCCGAGTATGGCAGCGACGTCACCGTCACCAAAGCCGAGTTTGAGGATAATGACCGTGCCCAGACCGAGCGGTCGACGGAGGGCTTTTGTAAGCTCATCATTGGCAAGGGTGGCAAGATTTTAGGAGCCACCGTGGTTGGGGAAGCTGCGGGCGAGGCCATTCAGCTGGTTGGTCTGGCCATGGCGAACAAAAAAGGCGTGAGTGCGATCACCAGCCTGATCTCGCCCTATCCAACGCGCAGCGAAATTGTCAAACGCGCAGCAGGGGCCTATTTCACCCCCACCTTATTCTCGGACCGCACCCGTAAATTGGTGAAGTTCCTGAAGCTGTTGGGGTGAGGGCCGATAGGCGTGGCGGTCGCAGAAACCACCACGCCCAATTGTGACCTAGTCTCGGCTTTGATTTGGCAAACGCTCCAACCCTTCGGCGCGCGAAACAAGATCAATGAACTCATCTCGGATGCCAAATCGGTCTTCGCCCTTGGCCCCCTTAGCGATGCGGGCGACATCACCAAAGCCAAAGCCTTTGCCAATCCAAGGGTCTTGGCGGAGGAGTTGGGCATAGCCCGCCACCGCGATGGCAAAGCGGGTGGCCTCTGGCGCGCGGTCAAAGCTGGCGCTACGGTCGGCGTCGGTAATCGGGCGTTCAATCAAACGGGAGTTGGCCTCGCCCGGTACTTTGTAGCGCAAGCGCAATAGCCCCAGCTCGTTGGCCTTACCTGTTGCAGGGGTTTGAGTGGCGGCCCCATAGCGAAGGGGGTCAACACTGCCTAGGGCACCCACGGGCGTGATTTCATAAAGCGCCGTGACTTGGTGACCCGCGCCGATCTCGCCGGCGTCAACTGCGTCATTATTGAAGTCCTCGCGGTTGAGCGCACGCGTCTCATAACCGATCAAGCGCCATTCTTTGACACGGGCTGGATTGAACTCGACTTGGGCTTTCACATCGTCGGCGATGGGAAACAATGTGCCGCTGATCTGGGTATCAAACACTTTGCGGGCCTCTTGAATGGTGTCGATATAGGTGGCGATACCATTGCCGTTCTGGGCCAATGCTTGCATCATCGTGTCATTATAATTGCCACGACCAAAGCCAAATACGGAGAGATAAATCCCTTTCTTGCGCTGGTCAGTTACATAGCTTTCTAAGGCGCGCGGATCAGAGATGCCGACATTGAAATCGCCATCCGTCATCAGGATAACCCGATTGACACCATCCTTATTGTAATTCTTGGCAGCCGTTTCATAGGCAAGGCGGATGCCCTCTCCGCCAGCGGTGGAGCCGCCAGCTTGGAGGGCTTCCAAGGCGCAGACGATGTCGCGCGTATTGTTCCCAGCTGTGGGCTTTAAAACCACACCTGCTGCGCCCGCATAGACGACGATGGACACACGGTCACGTTCATTGAGGTTTGGGGCCAACAGAGCCAAAGCACGCTTGGCTAAGGGCAAGCGGTCTTCTGCATACATAGAGCCCGAAACATCCATCAGCATCGTAAGATTTAAAGGTGGGCGCTCGCTACGGGCGATATCGAAACCGGAAAGCCCGACATGCACGATCTGCTTGTCTTCAGCCCAAGGCGAAGGCGCTACTGCGACCGTAGCGGAGAAAGGCAATTTGCGATCCTTTGGCTTGGCATAGCCATAGTCAAAATAGTTCAGAAACTCTTCGACACGTACGGCATCCGCAGGTGGCAGTCTCCCTTCGCTCACGAACCGACGTGCATTGGCGTAAGATGCCGTATCGACTTCCATGGCGAAGGTTGAGACTGGGTTCTCCGCCGTTTGCTTGACACTATTGATGGCTGCGAGGGGATACTTTTCCGTCGATTGGCGCTGCGGCATTGGGGCGATACGCGTCCCTGTTACGACAACGTTCTGCATCGACGCATCAGCTACTTTGCTTTGCGCAGCATAGGATTGGGCCGTAGCATCGGCCAAGGCAGGTGCCGGTGGGGGCGGCGACATTATAGCTTGAGCCGGCATTCCCACGGCCATCCGGGTGCGACTTGGATAGCCACGCTCTGCCCGCTCGGGCGGAGCCGGACAATTATAATCAACCGCATCTGTGGAGACAGACCGGCTGACCGGGCCTGCATATTGGTTATAGGCAGCGGGATTAGTCCCGCAACTTGTCACCAAAGCCGTGAGAGAAATGACTGAAATGACTTGCTTGGCAGCGGACTTCATTCGGGCTGTTGGTGTGGATGGGTGCGGGTAAAATTGGACCATATGGCTTGCCTCCAAACGCTTCTATGAACGTTTCACACGATAAATGGGTGTAACAAGGCCTTGTTTGGGAGGCTTCAGGGCTAAATTGGGGCAATTTTAACCAAGAACCTACTGGCGCGCAGGCTTGCCGAAGCGCACGCACAGGCTTAATCGGTTTGTTATGGTTGAACGTCCTGCATTTCTCGACTTCGAGAAACCCATTGCCGATCTTGAAAAGAAGATCGATGAGCTGAACGCGACAGCGGAAAAGAGCGGCGCGAAAAGCGTGCGCACCGAGGTCTCGAAGCTCCGCCAAAAGGCCAATCGCGCCTTAGCCGACCTGTATCAGAATTTGGACCCATGGCGTCGCACCCAGGTTGCGCGCCATCCAGATCGGCCGCACTTCAAAGACTATGTCGAGGAGCTGATCACCGACTATGTCGAGTTGGCGGGGGACCGCAAGTTTGGCGAGGATGCGGCAATTCTGGGCGGTATGGGCCGTTTCCGTGGCCGCCGTGTTGTGGTGCTGGGTCATGAAAAGGGTCGGACAACACCGCAACGCCTCAAGCATAATTTCGGCATGGCCCGGCCTGAAGGCTATCGGAAAGCCGTACGCCTGATGGATATGGCGGAGAAGTTCGGCTTAAGCGTCCTAACTTTTGTTGATACCGCTGGTGCCTATCCTGGCCTTGATGCCGAAGCGCGCGGGCAAGCCGAAGCGATTGCACGGGCGACAGAGCGCTGTTTGACCTTGGGCGTGCCGATGGTGTCGGTCATTACAGGTGAAGGCGGTTCTGGCGGGGCGGTTGCGATTGCTGCAGCCAATAGCGTACTGATGCTCGAAAACTCCGTCTATTCGGTGATTTCGCCCGAGGGAGCGGCCTCCATCCTTTATCGCTCTGCTGACAGGGCCAAGGATGCCGCCACGGCGATGAAAATTACCGCTGAAGATCTCTTGGGCTTTGGCGTGATTGACGGCATCATCCCAGAGCCTTTGGGCGGCGCGCATCGCGCACGCGCCAATGCGATGAAGTCTGTGGGCGATGCTATGGAGAAGGCGCTTTACCAACTCGAATCCCTCGACGCAGAGGGTTTAAGGGCTCACCGGGCTGACCGCTTCTATCGGATTGGGCGTTCCTTAGCGGACCTGCCCTCAGCGAGCGATGCGCCGACCAAAGCTAACTAAATCCTGTACGAATAGGTCTGGTGTCTCCCAAGCAGCGAAATGCCCGCCATAGGGCATCTCCGTCCAATGTTGGAGATTATAGCCTAACTCAACCCAGTCACGGGGTGGATTGGGGAAGATGTTATCCCCCGGGAAATTGGCAAAGCCGGTGGGCACCTCAATGCGTTGACCCGATGGAACGAAGTAGCCACTACCCTCCTCCAAGACCCCGCGATAGAACCAGACAGACGTGGCAAAGCGTTCCGTCAGTACATAATGCATGACATTGGTCAGAAGGTCCTGCTTACCGAAAATGCGATCAAGGGAGCCCCGCGACGGGTCGCTCCAGTTCTGAAACTTCTCAACAATCCAAGCCGCCTGTCCGAACGGGGAATCGGTCACAGCCATGGCCAGTAATTGGGGACGCGTGGTCTGAAGCTGAAAATAGGCACCGCCCATTTGCATCATAGCTTGCGACTTTTGCGCCCAAGCGCCACGCTCTGGCGTAGTTAGCGTCGACAGGTCCGGCCGCAGCCCCAGCATGTTGAGGTGAATAGCTGAAACCACATCGGCGTGGTCAAGGCCTAACCAAGACGTGACGACTGAGCCCCAGTCCCCGCCTTGGGCGATGAAGGACTTGTAACCCAAGATATCGACCATCAATTTTCGAAAGAGACCTGCTGTGGTACGGGGC
>JBEAVQ010000042.1:0-25097 GCA_041160865.1 Pseudomonadota bacterium
GTCCAAGAAGGAAGGATCCATGTCGCCCATGATCACATGCGGCTCGTCCACCAGACCACAGACTTCTTCTAAAAGCCCTTCATCATCAATGAGTTCAAGATTACGGGCATGGCACAGGGTTTGAGCGTCTGCCTTGATCTGGGCCTTGCGCTGATCGCGGTCGAGGATCACATGGGCGGCCGATAGTTTGGTCTCATAATCGTCAAAATCCTTGACCTCAAAAGTGCCCGTGCCGTGGAAGCGGTGGCCCTCGCTGATGTTGCTAGCGCCAATGCCGTCGACGTCAAACGGCACAATCTCGCCGTCAAACACCGCCAAGATCCGATGCAAAGGCCGCACCCACCGCAAGGTTCCCTCACCCCAACGCATGCTTTTGGGCCATGGGAAGTTGCGGATGATATCAGGCACGATTTCAGCTAAAGCATCCGGCGTCGCCCGGCCCGGCTTCACCAGATCAGCGACATAAAAATCGCCCTTCTTCGAGTCAGACACCACACGGGCTTGGGCGATATCAGTAAGGCCTGCACCACGCAAGAAGCCTTCAATGGCTTTGACGGGGGCATCGACTTTGGGGCCCTTGCGCTCTTCACGTACATCAGCTGTCCGCTCTGGCAGGCCTTCCACCACGGCAACGAGGCGACGCGGCGCACTGAAAGTCTCCATCCCGCCTAGCAAAAAGCCCGCCTTGGACAAAGCATCCATCAACAGCTTTTTTAGGTCTTCAGCGGCGCGCTTTTGCATGCGGGCTGGGATTTCTTCGGAGAAAAGTTCGAGCAAGAATTGGGGCATGGTTCAAACCACCTCTTCTTGGGCTGGGGCTTGGGTTTCTGCCCAGAGGACAGCGCAGCCTTTGGCTTGATCGCGGACGCGGGCGATGAAACTCTGCCGCTCTGTTGGCGAAACAACCCCGCGCGCGTCTAGAAGATTGAACAGGTGCGAGCATTTCAGCGCCCAGTCAAAGGCCGGCAATGGCAAGTGCTTCTCCCGCAAATGGGTGCACATACGTTCTGCATCCTCAAACCAACGCTTCAGCATGGCTGGGTCGGATTCTTCGAAGTTAAAGGTCGATTGCTGGCGCTCATTCTCGAGGAACACATCGCCATAGCTGACGCCAAGTCCATTGAAATCGAGGTCATAGACGTTTTCAACGCCCTGCACATACATAGCCAAGCGCTCTAGCCCATAGGTCAGCTCGCCCGACACAGGCTTACAATCGAGGCCACCGACTTGTTGGAAATAGGTGAATTGGGAGACTTCCATCCCGTCACACCAAATCTCCCAGCCAAGGCCCCAAGCCCCGACAGTTGGATTTTCCCAATCGTCTTCGACAAAGCGGATGTCATGCAAAGTTGGGTCGATCCCAATTTCATAGAGTGAATTGAGATAAAGCTCCTGTAAATTGGGCGGATTGGGCTTTAGAATCACCTGATACTGGTAATAATGGCCTAAGCGATTTGGGTTTTCGCCATAGCGCCCATCCTTGGGACGCCGTGACGGTTGCACATAGGCCGCGCGCCACGGCTTCAGCCCGAGAGCACGCAGGGTTGTGGCGGGGTGCAAGGTCCCTGCCCCCACTTCGGTATCATAGGGCTGCAATATGACGCAGCCTTGGCGCGCCCAATAGTCCGAAAGGGTAAGAATAATATCTTGAAAGCTGGGTACTTTGCCAGCGGCGAGCGCTCGCGAGCAAGGCGTTTCGCGTGGGGCAGCTTGGGGTGCAATAAATTGGGTCATGACGATGTGTGCATAAAGCGCAAGCGGCCCCGCTTGCAACAAGCGAGGCCGCATTTAGCGCAGAAGAAGGCGAGAAACTACCCTATTCTTTGAAGCGCAGACTTAAGGTTTCCCGAGCAATCTGCTCAAAGGTTGCATTCAACTGGCTTGCGTCGACGGCAAAGGCATGGTCCGCACTGCCTGCACAGGTGCGCAGGCGGCTGACGGCTTCTGACTCCGAAACGTTGACTGCCATTGTGTACAATTCAATCTCAGAAGTATCGCGGATGGCGGTACGCCAAGACTGCATGCGCGCGTCGAGCGTCGCGCGATCAGGCGACCCCGAGCAACCCGGAGCGCCGGGCTCATTACAACCCCAATAGCCGGGGAAATTAACCACTTGTTCATTCGCCCCGTCGTTCATCAGAACCATGGCTTTGGTAACTGTGGAGGAATCAAACGGCTCTGGCTGGTTATGCTGGAAGAAGTCTTTCCACCCGCTGCGCGTTGATTGCGCCCGCAGTCCCCAACGCAAGCCCACTTATGCATGAGTGCCGCTAGGTGACGGCAACAGACGGTCAATCGTGTTGATCAATTGGGTCCGGTTGGCAGAAAGGCCCAGCATTGGCATGGGACAATTCAGGTTTGGCCCAGTAATGCGGCGGAAGCCATCTCAAGTCTGTCTCGGCCTCCAGGAACACCAAGGACCATTGGCATTATTCCATGTGGTTTCGTTATAATCAGCGACATAGCCATTGGCGGTGCCCAAGTTAAGGTCCCAATGAAACTTACCATTAGTTGTGCAGCCTTGCGTGCCTGAGAAGTTGAAGAAGGCGCTTCGTGCGCCGTTATTGTCGTTTTGCGAACATGAAATGGCCGTTGCGCTTTGGCTGCCTGCAGGACAAGAAAGATAGAGGCAAGAGTAGCGATTATTGACGCAGGTTGCATTCAACACCGTCGTGCCAAAGTTCAAAAATGCAAAGCTCTCGGGCTTTTGGCCCAGCAGCATCAATTTGCCCAAAGTTTGCGGTGGCGGCGGTGGTCGTGGCCCCTTGGGCGGCGGCGGCCCAGGTGGCGGCGGTGGACATCCCTTCCAGTTATCGCACATCCTCGGTGTGCTCACCCCTTTAGTTCGGGTGGCATTGTTGACGCGCGGTGGCGCCCGCAGAGCATTCCAGCTCATACCGGCCTTTGTATCATCATTGGCTAAAATGCTTTCCCCTGCATCAGAGATACAGCCGCGCCAGCCAACGGGCGCAAATAGTGTATTTAAATTGGAAGTCGTCTCAGTAACGTTAGCGGTGAGGCTAACAAGATTGGTTGGCAGCGAACGTGTGCCTGCATCAGCGGGGCTCAGAGCAATTGCAGTATCTTTATTCCATGTTTGGCCTGGAACTTCGCTACGAATATTGACGGTCGTGGTCCAAGGAAGAACAGCCACCCGCAATCGATCGGGAATTTGTGACCGTGTCAAACAACGTATTGACGAAACCTTTGGCCGCACTGCGCAATTGAGTGAAGCGCGTGGTTGAACGGCCATCCCTTTGGAACATCGATGCGGTGGTATCCACCGGCACGACCACTTCCAAGTGGCGGTCGGTTCCAGCGGTGGCGACACCAACAGCGCTGAGTGAAATTGTCGAACGCCCAACAATGCCGCCCAAGATCAAGGCCTGAGTACCGCTCTCCACGAGACGTGATGATCTATCCTCAGCCAAAGTGACAGAGGCCTAAAGATTGCTTACCCCTTGCTCGGAACCCGGCGCAGAAGCCAGAAAGGATTTGGTGCCAGCCGTAACCCCAGCAGCATGGGCCAGCGTTTCGCCAAGAGAAGCTTTAACAACCTGTTCGCCTTTAGCCGCCAAGGCACCTGCATCGGCGGCGGCAGCCGAAGAAGCTTTTGTGTTGGCGATACGGGTAAGTTCGATCGAAGCGCCCAACACACCGAGGGACACCGAAGAGACCAATGCCAAGATAATCGCGACATTACCACGCTCACCGTGTGTGATGCTCTTTGCTATTAGAGCCCTCGCGAACTTCATCGACCCAATCCTTCAAAGTACCAGAAGCGCAGGGACACTTGACCTTTGGTCAACCAATAAGCTGTTAACAACGGCTCAAAAATTGGTCAATAGGAGCGAAATATAAGACGTGTGATTTTAATAAATGCGCATTTAAAAGATGCAGCCTTAAAGCCAAATCAGCCATTCAAGACCAAGTGGAAACCTACTCAGCTTCCAAAATTCTGGCCTTAAAGTGCCTGCCCATCATCAATTTGCACCACCGCACCACTGGTGAAGCAGCCTGCGTCTGATACCAACCACGCCATCGCCCCATCAAGTGCTTGGTCGTCCATCAAGCGGCGGCGTGGAAATCCGGCTACCATCTTTTGCCCCCCGCTTTGGCCAAGCCAATCAGCATTGATCTCTGTTTCTATATAGCCTGGGCAGATGGCATTAACGTTAATGCCTTTACGCATCCATTCTGAGGCCATGGATTTAGCCATCATCACCACCGCAGCTTTGGAGACGCAATACGGCACAAGGCCCGGAAGCGGCTTAAGACCCGCCATAGAGGCAATCAAAACAATTCGGCCATCCCCACGTTTTTCGCTGCCACTTGCGATCATGCGCTTGGCCCCTTCGCGAGCAGTTAGAAAAACGCCACGTACATTGATCGACATCATGGCATCATAGGCATCCATGGTAATGTCGGTTGCAAAGCCAACTTCATTGGTTCCGGCATTGGCGATCACGATGGACGGCAGCCCCAGCCCTGCCTCAGCAGCGTCAAATGCTGCGACCACACTGGACTCGTCTTGCACGTCAAGCTTCACCGCCTGAGCTGCACCACCTTCAGCCTCAATCGAGGCAACCAGAGCCTCTAAGCGATCCACCCGGCGCGCACCGCACACCACTTTTGCGCCCAACCCCGCTAGCAGACGGGAAAAATGCGCGCCAAGACCAGAGGATGCCCCCGTGATTAATGCTATCTTGCCGTGGAGGCTGAAATTGGGCTGGATCAAAACAGGGTTGGCAGTCAAAACATTGGGCCTTTCATATTCGTTTACTGACGACTCAGTTACTCCACGCTAGGGTTCTACACAAATTACGCAATGGTCCTTGAAAGTAGGCATAGGATGGCAAAACCACATATTCTTGTTCTCGCCGGCGATGACGCAAGTGAGGTGTTGTCGCAAGCTGGCTTCACCATTGCAGGCGAAGACCATCAACGTCGCCAGACAGCCGCAATTGTTGTCGATACGCGCGGCGACAGTGGGCCCAAGGCCGGTGAACTAGTTCGGTCTCTCAAGGCCGCTTTGGGCCCGCGTGCCGGCCTATTTATGGCTTGGAGCGATGGTGAAGAGAATTTCGACGTTAGTTCGTTTGATGGCGTTTTGGACGCCTTTGCGGCACCCAGCGCCTTGGCGGCCCGCCTTGGGTCCAGCTTGCGCATCGCGGTCATGGCTGATGAAGCCAAAATGCGATTTCGAACTTTAGCACGCTTTGGCGGGCCCGCGCATCCGCCCGTCGTGACCAGCACCAAAGTACCTCGGATCCTGTTGTTTGGTCAGCCTGACCCTGATTTGTTGCAATTCACGACTGCCCTCGCACAATTTGACGCAGAGACGGTCGCCGCCTTTACCTCATTCACCGCCTTTGATTATCTCCATGAGAGTGAATTTGATGGCGTGGTGATCCTTGCTCGAGATGATCGGGCTACCGCGCTGGGTTTCTGCGCTGCCATGCGGCGCAATGCACGCATGTTCCATATGCCTTGCCTAATCCTTGGATCGCCAGACTTCGACAATCCACATGAAGCGATTGAGCGTGGGGCAACAGATTTTGCGATTGCAGGTGACGATGACCGGGCCGCCGCCGATCGGCTGTTCAACTTTGTTGAAGAAAAGCGCAGCCGCGATGCTTTGAACTTGGCTTTTGCAGCAGCCAGGGCACCAGCGGCTATGGAGGCAACCACCGGCCTTTATGCGCCGTCATTCTTCTTGGCACATTTGGAAAGCCTGGCCCAACGCGCCCATGAAACCGACCGACCATTATCGATTGCCTTGGCTCGCATCGACACTGAAGCCAGCCTTGGCGTGGTTCATACACGTCAGGGGATTGAAAGATTAGTTAGCCAGTCTGGGGCGATGCTGTCGCGGTTGGTGCGCGCTGAAGATGTTGCGGCGCGTCTCGACCAGACGACCTTTGCGGTTGCTTTCCCGAGCTCCGATGATGAAGCGGCCGAAATTGCGGCTGAGCGCATTGCCGCTGTGCTTGAATGCACCGCTTTTGACGTTCAGGCGGACCACACCAGCTATAGCAATGATCAACCGATCCAGATCAAGTTGGCGATTGCAAGCGCAAGCCTGTTGCCGCAAGAAAATGCAACGGGTTTGCTTCAACGCGTCACTGCTCAGCTAGAACAAGGCCACCCTAAATGAGCCCTTCACCATCAGAAGCAATCGCCCTCGAGCGCCCAATAACGATCGACTTTATCTCTGACGTGATTTGTCCATGGTGCTATGTTGGGTTTCGCGCGCTGGTGACTGCTTGTGTTACCCAAGTCAATATTCCTACCCATTTAGCCATGCGACCGTTTGAACTAGATCCAACAACGCCCAAAGAAGGCGCAGATCGTCGGGCGCGGCTTTTGGCCAAATTTGGTGGCGATGAGGTCCGCTTAAAAGAGATTTCTCAAGCCGTCGTCGATGCCGGCCTGCAAGTCGGAATAGCCTTCAATTTTGATGCGATCAAAACGACGCCAAACACACGCGATTGCCATCGTCTAATGCGCTGGGCGCGCTCAGCAGGCGTTGAAGTCGAATGTGCTGAGGCTTTGTTTCAAGCCTATCATGTCGAGGGCGAGGATTTGAGCCAAGCCACCACGCTGGTATCTATTGCCCGTGGTCTTGGGATGGATGGCGATCTTGTCGCACGCCTACTGGCCAGTGACGCCGATGTGGCACCCGTTGAGCAGGAATTGGAAGTCGCCCAACGCATGGGCGTGACAGGCGTCCCCACTGTCCTGTTTAATCAGAGCTTTGCCGTCGTTGGTGCGCAAGGTGTCGACACGTTTGTGGCCGCCTTGGACCGGGCGCGCTTTGAGCAAGCAGCTGCACCAGAACCTGCCGCGCCCGGCAACACCTGATGCCAATCCTGGACTATCCGGCGTTTTGCGAGGCTTTGCCTGTCCAGCAGGCTTTAATCGGGATTGACCCCGGCTCGACGACGATAGGGGTCGCAGCTTCTGACGTCACACGCCTCATCGCCAGCCCAGCGGGCGGGGTGAAGCGCATTAAAATGGCCGCCGATGCGCAGGCAATTTTTGCGATTTATGATGACCGCGCCGCCTGCGGCCTTGTGGTCGGTCATCCGATCAATATGGACGGATCTAAAGGCCCATCTTCCCAAGCGGCGCGCGCCTTTGCCCGCAACCTCTTGAATGTCCGCGATGTACCGCTTCTGATGTGGGATGAGCGGCTTTCGACCGCCGCCGTTCAACGTCAAATGATTGCCGCCGAAATGACCCGAGCAAAGCGAGCTGCCGTCGTTGATGCAGCCGCAGCGGCCTACATGTTGCAGGGCCTTTTGGACCGTTTGCAAGGTGGTTTCAGCCTCGGACCCGGTTCATGAACGCTGCCTTTACAGCCATTTTGCCAGTCTTTCTGGTCATAGCGATCGGCTTTGTTGCCAAGCGTGCCAAGATTGTGCCGGATACGTCTTGGGCAGCCGTCAATTCCTTTGGCTATTGGATGTTGTATCCGGCCTTTTTGTTCTCCACGGTCGCGGGTGCGGATTTTTCGGGCCCAGATACCGTCCACTTTCTCACTTGCCTCGTAGTGGGCTTTGCGTTCGCTGGCCTCTGGGGGCTTAGCCTGAGGCTTTGGTTTCGCGACAACGGCCCTGCTTTCACCTCAATTTTTCAAGCCAGTGTACGCTGGAACGGCTTTATCGTATTAGCCGCAGCACCTGCCCTTTATGGACAAGAGGGCCTCGCGCTCATTGCTTTGGGCTTTGGGCCTGTGGTCGCCTTTGTGAATTTGATGAGCGTTTTTGTCATGGCTCGTTGGGGCCAGAATGATATTGTGCCGAGCATTAAGGGTGCGCTTGGCGAAGTGATGCGCAATCCGTTGGTGCTGGCAAGCTTAACCGGGATTGTCGCTAATCTGATCGGGCTAACCAAATTTATCGGTCCGCTTGAACCAGCGCTCGCCCTCCTAGGTCGCGCCGCAATGCCGGTTGCTTTGGTGAGCGTCGGGGCGGCTTTAAGTTTTGAGGGACTGGGTAAAGTACCGCTTCGCATGGCGGTTGGCGTGGTCTCGAAGTTGGCTATCGCGCCACTTTTGATGCTGGTCGTAACACAGATGCTGGGCCTGGCGCCCTTGCCGAGCGCGGTTGCGATTGGCGTAGCATCTATGCCGAGCGCGCCTGCTGCTTATGTGCTCGCACGCGAATTAGGCGGCGACGCCCCTTTGATGGCCGGTTTGGTGACCGCAACGACCTTGTTCGCCTTGGTCACCATCCCACTTTGGCATGTGCTGACTATGCCTGTTTAGGCAGGTGGCACATAGATTTAGTGATGCTTTGGCGCAGGTGGCATCAAGACGGTATCGATCACATGGATCACACCGTTAGACGCGGCGACATCAGCAGCGATCACTGCAACGCCATTGACGGTCACGCGGCCATTGCGACCATCAATCGTGGCCTGACGTCCTTGAACGGTCGTGGCCGGAGTGACTGTGTCAAGCAATTGGTTTGACGTGATTTTGCCGGGCACGACGTGATAGGTCAGGATTGAGACCAATTGCGCGCGGTTCTCTGGCTTCAAAAGCGACTGCACTGTTCCAGCAGGCAGTTTGGCGAAAGCCGCATCCGTTGGTGCAAAGACAGTAAACGGGCCAGCGCTCTTCAGGGTATCAACTAAGCCAGCAGCCGTGAGCGCTGCAGCCAAGGTGTTAAAGCTTCCCGCCCCAAGAGCCACGTCGATGATGTCACCCGTAGCGGCCTTAGCAGGCTTTTTGGCGGTAGACGCTGCGTGATAGCCGATGGTGTGAAAGCCAGCCGCTTGAGCTGCGGCGTCGGTACGGGTATTGGCACATTCTGCCATTGCCGGTGCTGCAGACAAAGCGAGGGCGGCTGCCGCCGAAGCGAACATTCTGAAAGTGAACATGTTTTAATCCTGGAAATCGAGCGGGATAGCTCTGGGACAGTCTACGCAGCCCGGTTCAACTGGATGTATAGGAACCCAATTTCGTGATGTTTCTCTCTGAATTGTAATTCTAGATGCTGTTTCAGACCCAGTTGGCGCAAATGCAAAGACCCTTTCCCCAAGCCGCACATCGCTTTAGACAGAATTCATGAGCAAAGAGCCTTCTAACGCACCGGAATTTTCTGTCTCTGAACTTTCAGGCGCGATTAAACGTCGCCTCGAAGATGACTTTGGCAATGTGCGCGTTCGCGGGGAAATGGGGCGGGTGACGCTGGCCAGATCAGGCCATGTCTATGTCGACTTGAAAGACGCCAATGCAGTCCTGTCTGCAGTGATGTGGAAGGGTGTGGCTGCAGCGCTTAAATTTCGGCCTGAAGAAGGTATGGAAGTCATTGCCACAGGCAAAATCTCCACCTTTCCCGGCTCCTCAAAGTATCAATTGATTATTGAGCGCCTGGAGCCTGCTGGCGTCGGAGCTTTACTCGCGCAATTAGAAGAACGGCGTAAGCGCCTTGCGGCGGAAGGCTTGTTTGACCCTGAACGCAAGCAATCCCTGCCCTATCTGCCCAGCCTGATTGGCGTGGTGACCAGCCCGACCGGTGCCGTGATCCGCGACATTCTTCACCGCCTGTCCGAGCGCTTTCCCGTCCACGTGGTGCTATGGCCGGTGCTTGTGCAAGGCGACAAGGCTGCTGATCAAGTCGCACGCGCGATTGCGGGCTTTAATGCTTTGCCTGCAGGCGGGCCAGTGCCACGCCCAGATCTCTTGATCATCGCGCGCGGTGGTGGCTCCATTGAAGACCTCTGGGCTTTCAACGAAGAAGTCGTGGTGCGCGCCGCAGCAGCCAGCGCCATCCCGCTCATTTCGGCCATTGGGCATGAGACCGACACCACTCTGATCGACTTTGCCTCCGACCGCCGCGCTCCGACACCAACAGGTGCTGCTGAAATCGCTGTCCCAGTGCGGCTGGAGTTACAAGAGCGTATCAGCTTGATCGGCGCCCGCCTATCGCGCGCGATGGTTCGTGGCCTTGAGCGTGCCAAGATCGAACTTCGCGCAGCCAGAGCTCGCCTGCCCCGTGCAGAAACGCTGTTTGCTAGCGCCCGCCAGCGTATGGACGTGATTGACCTACGCTTTGGCCCCTCGTTGCGCACCTTGGTCGCCACCAAAGCGCACGGTCTTGGCGCTATTGGTGGTCGGTTACGGCCGCAAGTGCTGCACCAAGATGTGACACGCAGGGCCCAACTCGTTACCAGCCTCGGCCAGAGACTGGGTGCCGCCCTCACCCGCCGCACAGCGCTAGAACGCGAAGCCATGAAGCGGTCTGAGCAGCGCTTGGCTATGGCCAGCCAACGCCTGCAAGCCGGTCTCACGCGCAACTTAGAGGCCAAGACACGCCATCTGGCTGGCCAAGCGAGCTTGTTAGAGGCTTTATCCTACCGCTCGGCTTTAGAGCGCGGCTTTGCCGTGGTGCGAACCGATAAAGGCGTCGTGGTGCGCGCCAAATCTGCTATCAGGTCCGACGCGCGTCTGACGCTCACCTTCCTCGATGGCGATGTGAAAGTCCGCGCCAGCGATGGCCCGGTTCAGGGCAGCTTGTTCGATTAAGCTACGTCCAGCAGTTTCAACAATGCCTCTGCTGCTCGCTCTGCGGCTGGCGGATCATGGCGGCCCATTTTGTCGAGGGCTAAAGCTTGCGCACTCACTTGGTCTTGCGCGGCCTTTGGATCATAGAGAAGCTTGGAAGCCGCTTCTGCCAAGGCTTCTGGCCTCAGCGCATTTTGCACAAATTCAGGGATCGCCATCCGCCCAAGAGCAATATTGAGCAAGCAGATAAAGCGGCTCTTCAGCAAGAAATTCAAAATAATAAAGCCGCTGATCGAACCTAAACGATAGCCCAGAACCATCGGCGTTTCTTGCAGGGCCACTTCCGTTGTAACCGTGCCAGAGCAGGCCAATGCGACATCACCAGCGGCGAATGCGTCTAGTTTTTCATCCTCGCCCACCAAACTATGCGGGAAAGTCCAGTTCGCGGCTCGCGCCTCCAAGCGCACGGCCACATTAGGTGCCAGAACGGCTACCACATGGACCAGTGGGTCTTTACTGCTGATCAGCGCCGCCGCCCCTTCCAGAGCCGGCGCGACCCGCTGAATTTCCCCACCGCGTGAGCCGGGAAGCAAAAGGACGATCTTTTTGTCTGCCAATCCATGGCGCGCCCGAAACCCTGCGCTATCACCTTTTCCCGCCCGCGCTATCGCAGGGTTACCGATAATCGTGACTGGCAGGCCTGTGCCCTCATAGAAGGGTACTTCAAAGTCATGGATACAGAACAAAGCGTCATAGACCTCGGCAACCGTCTTGGCGCGGCTGGGACGGGTGGCAAACACTTGCGGGCCAATCATTTTGATCAAGCGAGCTTGTGGGACCCGTGCGCGAATGGCTTTGGCGGCACGCAGCGTGAAACCCCAAGAATCGATCAACACAACGGCATCAGGCTTAAAGGCCTCAGCGGCAATTCCCGTTTCTTCTGCCCGTGCATTCACGGTTTTCAGCGCCGCCAAGCCTTCAGTCAGGCCCAAAACGGACAGACCCTCAATCGACACAGCGCTTTGTATACCTTGGCTGGCAAGCTTTTCGCCGCCAACGCCAGCGATTACCAGATCAGGCCGACGGGCCCTGAGGGCTTGGACGAGTTCCGCGGCTAGCTCATCACCCGATGGCTCACCGGCTACGACAAAGACCCGGAAGGGCTTCATGGCTGAGCATCCACGTGAACACCCAGAATGAACAGTCCTGCTTCTTCTGCAGCTGCGATCACGTTGTTACGGTCGATAATCAGAGCGCCACTCGCCTCAACCACAATGCCTGCAAGACCTGCTTTTGAAGCCCCCTCCACCGTTTTGACCCCGATGGTTGGAAGATCAACGCGGCGCTCCTGATCGGGCTTAGCGCGCTTGGCCAAAACCCCACGACGGGCCGCTTTGGTACCGCGAATATGGGTGGAAAGTTCATACACACGGGTCAGCATCCGGTCGGTGCCCTCTTGCGCCTCAACCGCCAGGACCAAGCCGTCCACCACGATGGCACCTTGACCAATATCAAGTCGGCCGATTTCAGCCGCAATGGCCATGGCCTTGTTCGCGTCTTCAAACTGGGTTTCGGTTGGTTCTGCGCCCGCGATCAAGCCAGCTTCAGCCAGCAGATCGGCCAAGACCTCATCGGTACCAACAATGGCAAAGCCTTCGCGCTCAAACTCTGCTAGGACTGCCCGCAACAAAGCGTCATCGCCCTTGCGCATCTCGGCCATGATCCGAGGCAAGGCGAGCGCACCCCGTAAGTCTGGCTTGAGGGTCGAAAAATCTGGTCGATTGACGAGGCCCGCAAACACCAGAGCATCCACGCCATCAGCTTTAAGGGCTTTCATGCGCTCGCCAAAATTGGCTAAGGCGCATTCGCTGCCCGGATACAGGCTAAGACGCGGGTCGTACATGCCTTTGATCCGGCTAATGTGCACCGGCATCCCAGAGTCGCGGCAATGCTGGGCCAAGAGCACGGGTAAGTCTCCTGCCCCAGCAATAATGCCCAATTTCGAAAATGCGCGCATTTTGTCCCTTTAGGTCCGACAGCCTCCATGTAAGAGGTCTTAGCGTTCCGCGCTACAAATCCCGCGTTTGGAAGTGCCGTTCAAGAAGTCTAACATGGCCTGAACCTGCTCGTTATCTTGGAACCCTTCGCTAACATCTGAGATCCGGTCCTGCAGGGGCGTGACATCATCGCCAAACAACATGTCAAACGCGGCCAAGATATCGCGGATTTGCGCTGTAGAGTTGCCGCGCCGCTTAAAGCCCACAATGTTCAGGCCTTTCAGATGCGCGGGGTTTCCATTAGCCATGGCAAACGGGATTACATCGCGAGTGACCAAGGCCAAAGCGCCGATAAAGGCGAAGGTGCCGATACGCGTCCATTGGTGCACTGCGGCTAGGCCACCAATATAGACGCCTTTGGCCAAATGGGCGTGGCCGCCCAAGGTCGCGCTGCGGGCGAGGATACAATTATCCTCCACCACACAATCATGTGCGACGTGGGAATTATCCATAAAGTAGCAACCATCGCCAATCTTGGTCAGGCCCTGATCGCGCGTTGAACCCCGATGCATGGTCACATGTTCGCGGATTACACACGACGCGCCAATGACAAGCTGGGTATCACTATCTTGATAGGGATGGATTTGCGGTGGGCCACCCAACACCGCAAAGGGCCAAACTTGCGTGTTAGCTCCGATCGAGACGCGGCCATAAGTCGTGACGTTAGAGACTAAATGGGCATCAGGGCCGACGGTGGTTCGGCCTGAAATAAAACAGAAGGGGCCGATCTTGGCCCCATCATGAATAATCGCGCCCTCTTCGATGACGGCGGAAGGATGGATCGTCGCACTCATGACAAATCTACTTTCATAGCAGCCCATTCCGCCTCGCAGGCCAATTGGCCATCCACTTCAGCTTTACCGGCAAATTTGTAGATATTGCGGCGGCCAAGCAGCACTTCGACATGAATGTTCAGCACGTCGCCGGGCCGAACAGGGCGACGAAACTTCGCATTATCGACCGACATGAACATGATCCCAGCCGTCTTAGCATCGACCTTCAAGGTCTTAGACATCAAAACCGCACTGGCCTGTGCCATGGCTTCAATCTGCAACACGCCGGGCATCAGCGGACGGTTAGGGAAATGGCCCTGAAAGAAAGGCTCATTCGCTGTCACACATTTGATCCCACGAATGCTTTGTCCTTCGACATAGTCGAAGCACCGATCAATCAGCAGAAATGGAAAGCGATGCGGGATCAGGCGTTCAATTTCGTCACAATCAATGATGTCGCTCATCTTCATTCCCCGCCCTTCAGGCTTGTTTGTGGTTTTGGGTTGACCAGTCGTTTGAGGACGACCGATTCTCGCATCCATTGTCGCAGCGGTTTGGCAGGATAGCCACCCCATGCTTGCCCTGCGGGGACCGATTCTAGAACGCCGCTTCCAGCTGCGATGACCACGCGCTCACCCACGCGAATATGGTCACCCAAGCCGACACGGCCGCCCATCATTACATTGTCCCCAATCTCACACGAGCCAGAGATCCCACCAAAAGCGGCGATCACAACGCCCAGTCCAAGCTGACAATTATGCGCGATTTGCGTGAAATTATCGATCTTGCAGCCGATCCCCAACACGGTGTCGCCAAATGCACCGCGATCAACAGCGCACAACGAACCAATTGAAACCTCATCTTGCAGTATCGCCCGGCCCAATTGCGGCACGTCGACAGGACCAGAGGCCGTCGGGGCAACACCAAAACCGACCTCGCCAATCACACTGCCCGACGAAATGGTCACCCGATCACCAATCAGGGCACAATAAATCACAACATTCGCGCCAATTCGGCAATTGCGGCCGATCGCGACCCCCGGGCCAATCACACTATTGGGGCCGATCGTGGTGCCATGACCTATTTCAACATCCTCGCCAATGACCACGCCCCGGCCGATCACGACATCGGTCTCTAGCCTTACCGAAGCGGGTACAGCCGGTGCAATTGGGTCAAAGTCGCGGCGCGCGACCAACGCGGCGGCGGCGGCTGCAAACACGGCGCGTGGCTCTTTCACAATCAATGGGGCAACACCCGAGGGCAACAGTACAGCGTGCTCCGCCCGAACCAAACAGGCCCCTGCCCCGGTCTCAATGGTCGACTTGCCTTTAGCTGGTCCCTGACAGAAGGCTAGATCCCCGGCTTGGGCCTTATCGAGGGGTGCACAGCTGGTCAGCGCTAAGTCAGGGTCGAAGCCGGCTGGTAATTCAGCCTTGACGATCTGGGCCAATTCACGCAGCCGTTTTGGCCCAAGAAGCCTATAGAAGCGCGGATCAATCATCATTTAGGCTCCGAGTTGGACAATCTACGCCCCTATAAGCGAATTATCGCTAGCCCACGCAAGCCTGACACGCAGGATAAAAAACGCGGCCTCCAAGTAGAAGACCGCGTTCTTGGGCTATGGCTGTTTGTTTAGCTTAAATCTACCCTTCAGAAGAGCAGAAAGGGCGTTATGGACGCTTTGGGGCTGCTGCGGGTGGACGCGCTGGCAGAGGTGCACCAGCTGGAGCCGCTGCTGGTGCACCAGCCCCTGCAGGTGCCGCCGCGCCGCCTTGCGTTGGCAATGTCGCGCGGACAACGCTGACTGTCTTAGTTGTGGCATTGAGGCGTGTGATCAAATCCGCGGTCATGTCGACGCCAGGGATGAAGGCTTCAACTTGGTTGGCTGAAATGGCGATCAGGCCATTGCGGGCCACCAGGGTTTGCTGCAGCGCAGGCGCAATGGCCTTGTTGAAGGCGTCAATCGCATTGCGCTCGGTCAATTGCATGACTTGGCTTAAACGCTCTTGCTTCTGTTGGAACTCATTGTTGAGGCGCTGGAAAGCTTCCTGGCGCTGACGACCTGCAGCACTTTGCGACTCTTGCACCGAGCTCGTCAAAATAGCACGCAACTCAGACTCGAGCTGGCGCTGATCTGGCTCCAACTCGCGATTGATTTGATCGCGAATGGCTTTCAGCTTGTTGGACATGTCTTGGCCAGCCAAGCTGTCTTGAATGAGGCCGCCGAGGTCATAGACGACAACTGGGCTCAACACAGCAGGCGAACCAGCTGGGCGTGCTGCGGCTGGAGCTGCAACAGGTGTTGGGACTGGAACCGGGGTTTGAGCTTGAGCTGTACTTGCAGCCAACAAGGCTGCAAAGCCAGCCATGAAATAGTGTGCTTTCATAGAAGTTTCTCCTGGAACAATGAGGGCGACCAGCGCTAGAAATTAGTCGCTGTTGAGAAGCGGAAGGTTTCAGCTTTGTCGTAGTCCTGCTTCATGAATGGATTTGAGAAGTCAAAACGAACAGGGCCGAACGGGGAAACCCAGTTGACGGACAAGCCAGCAGAAGCGCGCAAGGCCAATCCATCTCGGGTGTTTTGATAAGTACCGTAACTAATGTCACCCTTTACTTTGTCGACTGGATCAAGGCCACCGAGGGTGCCGACATCCAAGAACAAGGCTGCAGAGATACCATAGGATTCTGGTAGCGGCGTTGGAACGGTCAATTCAAAAGACGCAATCCCATAGGTCTTACCGCCCAATGCGTCACCATAAACTGTCCGAACCGTTTGGGATAAACCGTTAGGTTGAGTTGTATCGGCATCACGGACGGAGAAGACCGTGCGTGGGCCAATACCGGCAATTTCGAAGCCACGGAAGCTTTGACCGCCTTTAAAGAAGCGGTCGTTAACGCGGATCGTGTCGTCGTCCCAGCCTGCGATATGGCCGGCAGACAAAGTGGCACTGGCGCGCCAGCCCGGGAACAGCCCGCGATAGACCCCGCCATTAAATTCGCTGCGGTGATATTTGACCCCGGTGCCGATGCCGGCAAAATCTTGGCTGAGCGAGATATCAAAGCCACGTGTCGGCCGGCGGGGATCGTTGCGCCGGTCCCAGTTAAACGAATAGCCAGCCAGCGAGGTCGTCGTTTTGCCTAATGAACGACACAGCGCACTTGCGTCCAACAAAGGCGTACCGTCGGCATTGAAGCAGGACACGGATGGAATTTCATTCGTGTCATTCCGGTACGTATAGCGCAGGCCTAAGCTGCGATCTTCGGCCAAGGGGAACCCACCACGCACGCCAAAGCCCGTGGAGTTGGTCAAGAAGCCTGCTTCGCGAAGATAATCTTGTTCAACCGAAAAAACGTCGATCCCGGCTGCGATATTGCGGCCCATAAAGCGCGGCTCTGTAAAGCGGATGTCGATGTTCTTCGTGCGCGAGCTAGTTTCCACGCGGAAGCGCAAGAACTGGCCCCGGCCGCGCAAGTTTCGCTGCGAGATAGAAACCGCGAAATTATAGGCCTCTTGCGAGGCATAGCCGACACTGAAGGCCAATTCGCCGGTTGCTTGCTCCTCAACTTTGACTTCCACAACCGTACGGTCGGGAAGCGAGCCAGGCTTTTCTTCAATCTCGACCTCTTTAAAGAAGCCCAAAGCTTTCACGCGATTCTTTGAACGATCAATCAAGACGCGGTTAAACGCATCACCTTCGGCTAAGCGCAGCTCCCGACGAATGACCTGATCCAACGTTGCGGTATTGCCGATCACATCGATCCGCTCAACATAAACGCGCGGGCCTTCGTCGACGTCAAAGACAATATTGACCTGGCGATTATCGCGGTCAGCTGTTTCACGTGGGCGTACGTCCACGAAGGCATAACCGGATGAACCTGCTGCGAAGGTAATCGACTCGATCGCCTTTTCCACCAAGTCCCGTTCAAACATCGCGCCGGAACGGATCGGCACAAATGCGCGCAGAACTTCGCCGCTGAGCTTGGAATTCTTGGTGTTTACAGTGATGTCGCCAAAAGTGTATTTCTGCCCCTCTTCCACCGCATAGGTGACGAAGAAGTCCCTTTGGTCTGGAGTCAATTCAGCCACCGCTGATTTCACACGGAAATCATAATGCCCTTCATTGAGATAAAACTTCCGCAATTGTTCGCGGTCATAATCCAGCTTGTCTGGATCATAATTATCTTTGCTAGAAAAGAAGCGCCACCACTCGGACTCTTGGGTGACGACAACGCTTTTCAGGCGCGAATCCGAGAAAGCCTGATTGCCAATGAAATTGACCTTACGGATGCCCGTCGTGCGACCTTCATTGATTTCAAAGATCAGATCCACACGGTTAGACGGTAGCACCTTAATCTTGGGCACGATATTGGCCGCAAACTTGCCCGACCGGCGATAAACTTCCTGCATCCGACGGATGTCTGCCTGCACGCGGTTTTGGGTAAACCACGAGCGTGGCTTGATCTGGACTTCTTTCTCGAGCTTGTCCTTGGTAACCGCACTATTGCCCTCAAACAGGACTTGGTTGACAGTTGGGTTTTCGGCAACCTTCACAACCAAGGTTTGGCCGCGCTGCTCAAACTCGACGTTGGCAAAAAACCCAGTCGCAAACAGCGTTTTGAGGGCGATGTCGATCCGCTCTGGGCTAAAGGCTTCGCCGGGCTGAATGGCAACATAGGCCAGCACCGTAGCTGTCTCGATACGTTGATTGCCTTCCACCGCCACACTTGTGATGATTTGCGGGGCCGCAGCTTCGCTGACGTCTCCAACCTGTTGGGCAAAGGCCAAGGGGCCATAGCACGCACTTGCTGCAAATGCAGCAGCGCCGCCAATCAGCAGACGTTTAATTGATGCCATACAGGAGCCCGTTAAACCTTGTTGCACGCGTGCCATGGAGGTCACGCCCGAGTTTCAGAAGTGGTGGATAGACAATTTGGCACAGCAATCCTAGCCCGCGGCGACAAAGCCTTTCAGCGCATTGAACAAACCTGACCTGTCGAGATCTTGGAAAGTCGCAAAAACGAATAAACTCAAGATACAAACAAGACCGACTTGAAAGCTGACTGCCTGCACTTTTTCAGGGATCGGTTTACCACGAATAGCCTCAGCCGCATAAAACACCAAGTGTCCACCGTCGAGAACTGGCAGAGGCAGCAGATTCATGAAGCCCACGGCAATGGAAAGGACTGCGGCAAGTCGCACCAAACCGATACCGACTGATTCGGCGACCTTTGCCGCGTCGGCATCAGGGCCGGCACTTTCGACCGAATTTTCTGTGACTTTGCCAGCGATCTGGTAGATGCCTAATGGCCCACTCAAGTGGCCTGCCGACATGCCACCGCGCAACAGGGCAGTTATGAAGTTCACCTGCGTACTGATGATCTCGCCAGTTTGTTCGCCACCGCGCACCACTGCTTCGATCGGATTATAGGTGCGATGCTCAATTGTGTCCTTGGTGAAGCGGGTTTCTATGCCCATCAGGCCTTGCGTTTCAGTATCGCCAAACGGGGTTTTGCGTTCGACGACTTTAGGCGTGACATTAATGGGAAGCTCGGCACCATCCCGCTTTAGCAGGAGACGCATTTCCTTGCCGCCAGAGACCATGATGGCGGTCTGCAATTCAACAAAGTCATCAATCCGACGGCCATTGATGGCCACAACCTCATCGCCGGCCTTCATACCAGCGGCCGCTGCGGCACCGTCAGGAAGCACCTTTGAAATCAGCGGGCGTTGAATGGTTTCACCCATCAACGCAAAGAAAACCGCAAAGACCGCAATCGAAAAAGCGAAATTGAAAGCCGGCCCCGCAGCCGTAACAGCGGCGCGAACGCCCACCGGCTGAGCATGGAATAAACCACTGCTTTTGTCGGCTTTTTCCTGGGTGAAATCGGGCTGGGACGCTGCGTCTTTATCACCTTCAAATTTGACGTAGCCGCCCAAAGGCAAGGCTCCGATCCGCCAACGCACGCCTGTCTTCGCGGTCCATGCAAAAAGTTCTGGACCAAAGCCAATCGAAAACGATTCGACCTTGACCTTGAACCAACGCGCAACTTGGTAGTGACCAAATTCGTGCACGAAAACCACGAGGCTCAGAACCGTCACAAAGGACGCGAGACTGATCGCTATGCTACCAATATTTTCTAACATCTCACCAAGAACTCCGGCCTAGGATATGCATATGTCTCAGCCTAAACTGAGACCAACTTGCGTTTCGCAATGTTTTGAACGGCGATGCTACGGCCCGCTTCATCAGCAGCATAGACATCATCCAAGTCTCCCAAAGCAGCATCCATGCCAAGGCGGCAGGCTTCATCCATGGTTTCCGACACGATTGCGGCAATTTCTGGAAAGGAAACATTACGATCCAGAAAGGCTTGCACCGACTTCGTTGGCCGCGTTCAAGATTGTGGGGGCTGCGCGCCCTTTTTGAAGCGCACTGCGCGCAAGACTAAGCGCAGGAAATCTTTCCAAATCAGGAACTTCGAAGTCAAGTTTCGCAATAGCTGCTAAGTCTAACCTTGGTGCAGACGTCACCAATCGTGCTGGCCAAGCCAAAGCGTGGGCAATCGGGATGCGCATATCAGCTGCACCTAATTGTGCTAAAACACTGCCATCTTGATACGCCACTAAGCTATGAATAACCGATTGCGGGTGGACTAGGACATCGATCTTGTTTTCAGGCATCCCAAAAAGAAGCGCTGCCTCGATCAGTTCCAAGCCTTTATTCATCAAAGTGGCACTGTCGACAGAGATTTTCTGTCCCATTGACCAATTTGGATGAGCGACCGCCTGTTCTGGCGTTGCTGCGGCAATCGCTGCGGCACCCCAAGTCCGGAAAGGTCCGCCCGACGCTGTTAGAATCAATTTCTCGACCCGGTCCGATTGGTCCAAGACTTGGAAAATTGCATTATGTTCGCTGTCGACGGGCAGGATTGAGCCGCCACCATCGCGCACCGCTTTTAGGAAAACCGATCCCGCACAGACTAAACATTCTTTATTGGCCAAAGCGATGGTGGCCCCACGCTTGGCTGCTGCCAGTGTCGGTGCCAGCCCTGCTGCGCCCACAATGGCTGCCATCACCATATCGGCAGGCCGCGCTGCGGCTTCCACCAAGGCTTCAGGTCCAAGGCCGATTTCGATTTTGTGGCCGGCCAAGGCGGCTTCGAGTTGCGGGCCAAAGCGGCCATCGCTTAAGGCAACAAAGGTCGCACCAGTAAGAATGGCTTGATCGGCTAAGCCTGCCCAATCCCGGTTGGCGGTCAGCGCGATTACCCGGTAGGCATCATCCTGTCCTGCGGCGCGAGCCCGCGCATTGGCCTCCATCACCACATCCAAGGTGGCTAAGCCAATAGAGCCCGTGGCCCCTAAAATAGTCAAAGATTTCGTCATGTTCCAGTCAGCATAGCGTGCAAACCAGGAATCGCCAGTAAAATGGCCACAAAGCCCAAGGCCGCGGCTAAATGCCCATCTAATCGATCCAGCACCCCGCCATGACCTGGGATGACGCCTGACGCATCCTTCACCCCATAATGACGCTTCGCCAAAGATTCTAATAGGTCTCCCCCTTGCGAAATGACGGCCAATAGCCAGCCCACCAATGCCCAAGCAATCGGATTGGCACCCGCGAATAATCCATACAAACCGCCTGCCAGAATGCCTGCTACCGTGCCTCCAAGCGAGCCAGACCAGGTCTTATTCGGACTAATAAGGGGAAATAATTTTGGTCCGCCAACAACGCGGCCAACCAGATACGCCATAGAATCAGTCGACCAGACAATTGCGAACAGACCAAACATCAGGCTGCGGCCAATATCATCCTGTCCTCGCAAACCAGCGAGTGCCCAACCAGACAAAGCCAGATAGATCGACCCAGCCATCGCTAGCCAGCCAAACTCACGAGGAGAGCGTGCCAAGGTCAAGAAAAAACCGAAAGCCGCCACAGCTTCAAAACTGCGGGGTAGAAGCACAAAGCAAAGACCGCATACGGCGGCTATCAGCGAACGAGGGACCAGATCGACAGCTTTCGGCGAGATCATTCGACCCCATTCAAAAGCAAGCGCGGCCATGACAGTTGCTGCGAGAAGCGCCCAACCAATTCCGCCAAACCATACGCCCGTCAAGCTCAGCGCAATCATCACCAAAGCAGAGACAAAGCGGACCCGCAGGTCTCCCCCTAGTTTGTCGACGGCTAAGCCTATGGATAAAGCAGATTGTTTAGGGTCATGCTCCGGCGCTGAATTCAAAGTTAAACGCCCCCGTAACGACGGTTTCGCTTAGCAAAGACACGAAGAGCTTCTTCTACTTGCGGTCGGCCGAAGTCTGGCCATAGCGTGTCAAAGACAAGGAACTCTGCATAGGCAGACTGCCAGATGAGGAAATTCGACAGACGTTGCTCGCCACTGGTGCGTATCACCAAATCCGGGTTCGGCCAGTCGCGGCTAGGCAGAAATTGTGCAATTGTCTCTGGACTAATCGTAGCAGGGTCAAGCCGCCCTGCCGCCACTTGGCGTGCGATCTCTTGGGTTGCGCGCGCGATTTCAGCTTGGCCGCCATAATTGAAGGCGATAACCAAGGTCATGGTTGTATTACCTTGAGTCTGCTGTGCCGCCTGATCCATCAAAGTCAGGATATCAGCTGGCACGCCCTCACGCTCACCCAGAATACGGATTCGAACTCCTGCACGATCAAGGCGCGCCAGATCCGAGCGAATAAAGCCACGTAATAGCCCGAACAAGGCTTCAATTTCTTCAGGCGGCCTACGCCAGTTCTCGGTCGAGAAGGCATAGACAGTAAGGACCTCAATGCCGAGATCGCCAACCGCTTGAACTGTATTGCGCAGGGCTTGAACGCCTGCTGAATGCCCAAAGGCGCGCGGCATCCCACGGGCGGTTGCCCAGCGGCCATTTCCATCCATGATGATTGCGATATGACGAGGGCGCGCACCTTCTCCGTCATCGCCACGTGGCGAGAGATGATTAGCAGCCTTTGCGGCCCAGTCGGCGAGCGCCCCGGCCATCCTAGACTTGCATAATTTCATCTTCCTTCGTCTTAACGGTCTGGTCGACCTGCTTGACGAAGGAGTCGGTGGCTTCTTGAACTTGGGTAGAGAGCTTCTTCAATTGATCTTCGCTGATATCGCCATCTTTTTCTGACTTCTTCAGCTGCTCCATCGCGTCACGGCGCACATTGCGGATCGCAACACGTGCGGCTTCCGCATATTTGCCCGACAATTTGACCAGCTCGCGGCGGCGCTCCTCGTTCAAAGGCGGAATAGGAACGCGCAAGGTCATCCCGTCCACCACAGGGTTGAGGCCAATGCCGGCATTGCGAATGGCCTTGTCGACCACGTTCACCATGGACTTTTCCCAAACCGTCACGGTCAGCAAACGCGGCTCTGGTGAAGAAATCGCACCCACTTGGTTCAAGGGCACCATGGCCCCATAGGATTCCACCATCACGGGTTCCAACAGATTGACGTTGGCCCGGCCAGTGCGCAGACCTTGAAAATCGTTCTTCAAGGCTGTGATTGCGCCTTCCATTCGGCGTTTGGTATCTTGGATGTCAAAGGTAGGCATGGTTCAGTTGTCCGTTATGACGGTGCAGACTCCGGTGCCAGCAAGCACCTCGGCCAAGCGCCCGGGTTGACGAATATTGAAAACGATAATGGGGATATTGCTGTCGCGCATCATCGATACGGCAGACGCATCCATCACCTTTAGATTTTTTGCCAAGACGTCTGTATAAGACAGCTTGTCATAGCGTGTCGCTGTGGGATCGGCCTTCGGGTCGGCCGTATAGACGCCGTCTACACCCGTCCCCTTCAATAAGGCATCACAGCCCATTTCAGCGGCACGCAGGGCAGCACCAGAATCGGTCGTGAAAAACGGACTGCCGACGCCAGCAGCAAAAATGACGATCCGGCCCTTTTCCATGTGACGCATCGCCCGACGACGGATGTAAGGCTCACACACCGTCTGCATCGGAATCGCGGACTGCACGCGGGTATGAACACCAATGCTTTCGAGCGCCCCTTGTAACGCCAGAGCATTCATAATCGTGGCCAACATGCCCATGTAATCAGCTGTCGCACGCTCCATCCCTTTGGCAGCACCAGAGATACCACGGAAGATGTTGCCGCCCCCAATGACCAAACAAAGCTCAATACCAGAATCGCGCGCAGCTTTCACATCGCGCGCAAATCCAAGACAGGTTTCTTGATCAATTCCAAACTGACCATCGCCCATTAGGGCCTCGCCCGAAATCTTAAGCAGGATCCGGCGCGGCTTCTGTTCCTTTGGCTTGGCTACTTCATTCATTTTGCTGCGTCTCCCAGCTTTCGACAGGCCTTAACATGACTCGCCCGAAAGCATGCAGACAGGTCTTCTGACAGACCAAGGGCGGCACGCCAAGCATGCCGCCCTGTTTCTTGTCAGCAAAGTGTCATCTTTCACTTTGCTATTTTCCGTCTACCTGGCAATCACGACCAAAAGAGAAAGATTCTTTGGCTTACGTACCGCTTAGCGCGGCCACTTCTGCGGCGAAATCGTCTTCTTTTTTCTCAACGCCATCGCCCAGCTTGAACATCGCAAAGCCAGTTACTTCCGCGGTTATACCAGCAGCTTTAGCCGTTTCAGCAACAAAGACTGAAACGGTCTGATCTGGGTTCATGACGAAGGGCTGCTGCAAGAGCACCACTTCTTCATAGAACTTACGGATCCGGCCTTCGATCATGCGTGCGATCACATCGTCCGACTTGCCACTTTCACGGGCTTGCTCGGTCAGAACTTGACGCTCGCGCTCAACCACAGCAGGGTCGAGATCGTCGGTCTTCAGCGACAAAGGTGCGGTTGCAGCAATGTGCATCGCAACCTTGCGGCCGATGTCATTGGCAACAGCAGCGTCGCCACCGGTTTCAACACCGACCAACACGCCGATGCGACCTAGGCCTTCACCGGTTGCAGTGTGGATGTAAGAAGCCACAACGCCTTGGTTGACCGACACTTTTGCCATACGGCGTAAGGTCATGTTTTCGCCGATCGTGGCGATCAGATTGGTCACATAATCGTTGACAGTGCCTTCACCCGCTGGCGAAGCAGCTGCACCCAGAGCTTCCAAGCCTTCAAAGCCATGAGCTAATTTGGTGATGCCGCTAACGGCTGCTTGGAACTGCTCGTTTCGCGACACGAAGTCGGTTTCAGCGTTCAGCTCGACCAAAACACCTGTGTTGCCTTCGACATAAACGCCAACCAGGCCTTCAGCCGCTGCACGGTCAGCCTTCTTAGCAGCCTTCGAAAGGCCCTTTGCACGCAACCAGTCAATAGATGCTTCGATATCACCATTGTTTTCGGTCAGCGCTTTTTTGCAGTCCATCATGCCGACGCCGGTCTTCTCGCGAAGATCCTTAACGAGGGCAGCCGTAATATCGGCCATAATCGCCTCCAGGGTAGAGTGTTTGTTGGGTCCGCCTTGGCCTGTGTCAGCACAAACCAAGGCGGGAATTTTTAAGCTTCAACAGGAGCTTCGACGTCGCCATCAACCGATTCTGCGACAGCTTCTTCCGCGATCTGAGCCAAAACTGGCTCAACTGGGTTTTCCATGGCACCCAAATCAACGCCCGAAGACGATTGACCTTCGGCCAAGCCATCCAAAGCAGCGTCTGCGATCAGGTCACAGAACAATTGGATGGAACGCGCAGCGTCATCATTGCCTGGGATTGGGAAATCAACTTCGTCGGGATCGCAGTTGCTGTCGAT
>JBEAVQ010000194.1:0-2820 GCA_041160865.1 Pseudomonadota bacterium
GGGATGTACCTTTTGGCGGGGATGAAAAAAGGGCCACCGACGCGTCGCCGATGGCCCTGTTGTTGAGGTGGCTTATCGCTGCTTAGAGGGCGCGGCGGCGGCGGATTTCGCTGGCGGCATAGATGAACCCACCTGCAACGACCAAGCCAATCCAGAAACCGGGCTCAGCAAGGCCCTTCGAAAAGTGCGCCAAGATTTCAGTTGCCGGGACGGTGGGGACTTGGTCGCTGCTGCGTTCAACGATGCGGCTCATGCCGTCGGTCATAGGGTCACCAATCAGGCGGCCAGCGGGCTCCCACATGGCGTTCAAAATCTTGTCATCGGCATCGCCGCGATAGGCAATGGCCATATAGACGAGGGGCAGAACGAATAGGGGGGCAAAGGCTGCAACGAAGGGCATTTTAGGGGCCCAAGCACTAACCATGGTCACCCAGCCGTAAACCGGTAAAGCCCAACCGATATAGAAGAGGAGCCCTACTGCCAGCACCGTCCACAATTTGGTGGCATTGAGGAACACCGCCCCGGCGCTGACGCCCGTGATGCCAACATTGCCAATGGTTGCGACAGCGAGACCCGTGATCGCAAGGTGCAGGACAATCGTCACAGCCAAGGCAAAAAACAGACCGACCCCAACAATAGACACAAGCTTGGCACTGGTGGTCTGAAGATCGCTCACAGGCATCGACTTCCAAAACAAGATGGTGCGATCCTTGCGCTCGTCATGCAAAGCCCCTGCTAAGACAAACAGGATAGAGATAAGAGCGATCGCCAATGGCAGCGCCGCAGCGACTGCTGTTCCAACAGGCAGAACGGCTTCAAGTCCGGCCTTGGCTTTAGGATCGATGGACTGATCCAACGATTTGGTTTGGCCATCGGCGGTTGTGATGGTGATTTTGCCGTCTGGACCGCGCTTGACGGTGGCTGCGCCATCTTCGTCGTCAAGCACGACTTGGCCTTGGACACCGCGGTGCTCCTTTGAGGCGGCAAAGTCTTGAGGGTCAAAGCCAAACCGTGCATTGCCGGTCAAAGTGGCAAACGTCGTAACAGCGAGCAGAATGGCTGCGATTACGAGGGGGGTTATAACCAATGCACCACGATTATCGGCCATATCCCGCCGAATGAGGGTCAAAAACTTGTTCATGAGAACACTCCCGCAGGAAGGGTGAAGCTGACAACAGCTGTTTCCTAAGAGAAGGAGGCCAACGAGTGCCAGAACCACGCCCGAAGTTCGGGCTAGTTTCACCACCACATCTCCACTGCTTGGGATAAGTGCGAGCTTTGATACGCTTGCCTTGGGGTTGATCGCTTTGCCCGGAAAAGCACGGCCTTCGGCCGGTGCCTGACGCTGGGCTAAGGTAAAGAGTAAGCCAGTAATCATCATGCCCCCCTATTGCGCCAACGCGACAAACAAATCGGCAAGACCAACCCGGCGAGGTTCGCCAAAGGTCTTCAATTGGTCTGGGGCAACACCGTCGAACACGAAAGTGGTGCGGCCTAGAAGCGAGCGGCCATAGAGCGGGCGCAAGGCTTCGGCTTCGGCTTTCTGAGTGTCGAGGACATCAACCGCCAAGAAGCGGTCTGCAATGACATCCATCGAAGCGTCCAGCGTGACCGCGCCATCGCGAATAAAGATCGCATGGCTCAAAATTGGCTCAACCTCGTCGACCTGGTGGGTCGTGATGATCACCGTCCGGGTTTCGTCAAAGAAGTCCGACAAAATGGCGTCGTAGAAGCCACGGCGATTGACGATGTCGAGGCCCAAGGTTGGCTCGTCCAGAACCAGAATGCGCGCATCAATCGCCAGAGCAATGGCCAGATGGACTTGCACGATCATGCCTTTGGAGAGGGTCTTAATCTTGGAGTCCAGTTGAACCGTTGTGGTCTTGAGGCGGGCAATTGCTTTGGCTTGGTCAAACTTTGGATGCAGGCCTGCGACCCAATCAAGGAGGTCAGCCACTTTTGCCCAGCGGGGCAGGGTGGCGACGTCGGCGATGAAACAGACTTGTTCCATCAAGACAGCCCGCTGCATCAGAGGGTTCATCCCCATGACTTGCAGATCGCCTTCATAGTCAGACAGGCCAAGGAGGCAGTTGAGGAGCGTGGACTTACCCGCACCATTGGCCCCGATCACACCGACAATCCGGCCGGCTGGGATTTCAAGGTTAGTCGGTTTAAGCGCTTGCTTCTTGCCATAGTTTTTTGCCAAGCCCTTGGCCGAGATTAGAACTTCCGTCATTGCCCATTCCCCTCAATATCTTTTAGCAATTCTTGTACGCTAAGACCCAAGCGCTTGATGCGGGTCACCACGACCGGCCATTCCTCTTTAAGGAAGGTGTTGCGTTCGCTGGCGCTCAATCCTTTGCGCGCGCCATTGATCACAAACATGCCAAGCCCACGGCGACGTTCGACCAGACCGTCATCAGCCAATTCTTGATAGGCTTTTGACACCGTCAAAGGATTGACCTGAAGGTCCAAAGCCACCTGTCGAACGGACGGCAAAGGCTCTCCTTCTTTTATGCCACCATCAAGAATGGCAGACAGGACCCGGTCCTTGATCTGCCTCCAGATGGGTTGATCGTCGCGCCAAGCTTGCGTCATAGACAACTCCCAAATACCCAGAACTTGCTGTTCTAGCGTTCTGGTGTGTTGGTATAGTAATACACCACCCGTGTCAAGCGGCTTTTTGCGAGGTGACGGGGAAAGGCTGCGTGAATGGCCCCCCGCGGAAAACCACCGGGGGTGCACCTTGTTGCCTCCTTAAGAAGCAGAGGGGCCGGGGCGCGTGGTGTGTGCCAAATGAGGTGGGCCAGATTAACGGAC
>JBEAVQ010000135.1:0-5480 GCA_041160865.1 Pseudomonadota bacterium
GGTGACCACCTGTATCCGCTCATCCATGCCATTATAGAGCATGGTCTGGCTTGCCCCACCATTGCGGTAGCGCGTCAGACGGGCATGGCCATCGTAAGCAACGGTGACCGTGACCCCGCCTGGGAACTGCTCGGTGATCTGATTACCACGCCCGTCATGGCTGATGAGGCGCGTGCCACTTGTGTTCGCAATGCTGCGCAGGCGGTTGGTACCGGTAGCGATCGTATAGGTGTCAGTCTCAACCGGGGTTAGCGCTGTGGCCGTGGCCCTGCGCTCGACCTTCAGGCGATTGCCATTCTTGTCATAGGTGAAGTCTTCCCGGCCATACGTGCCTGCTGATGTGCCCGTCAATGTGCCCGTGGTGCGGGTCAGACGGTCGATCGCGTCATAGGCATAGGTACGCGTCTTGGAGGCAGTGAGCGTATCGGTGATGGCGGTGATATTGTCGTTGGCATCATAGCTATAGGTCAGCGATGACAGGCGGACTGAGTTAGAACTCCGCTCCAGCCTGCGATTGGCTAAGCGGCCGTCATTGCCCCATGATTGGATCATGCGCAGGCCATTGCCATAATCAGCCCGCGTGATCGCGCCAAACGCCTCGTACGTCATGCCAGTGGCAAGATTGGTCCAATTGGTGGTGGCGGCAGTGGCCTTGGTGCGCACCTGCGTTACCCGGCCTAAGGTGTTATAGGTGTACTCAACAATCCGGCCTGAGGGATAAGTGATGCTCGTGCGCCTATCTGCCAGATCATAGGCAAAGGATAGTTGCATCCACGCCCCCGTACCAATGCGCTGGCGCTTGGCCGTGACATTGCCGCGATGGTCGTAAGCAAATTCAACCGTTGTCGTGCCATTGACGATGCGCGACAGGCGGCCCTTGGCAAAGCTGCCGGTTAGGGCTGCCACATCCCAAGTATAAGTGATGGCCTGCGCCGCGTTTGGCGTGGCGGTCAGAAGACGCCCAGCGAGATCATAGGTATAATTGATGCGCTGGCCACGCCCATCAATGCCGGCTGTCCTTCGCCCGGCACTATCATAATAATAGGTGCTGGTGCCGCGCTCCGGACTGACTTCTTGGATTGCTTCACCAAAGCCATTGCGAACAAAGGTCGTGCTCACGCCAATCGGATCGCTATAGCTCGTGACCCCATCGCGGAGGTCATAGGCAAGGCTTGGCGCGCCGCCATCAGGGCGGGTGTCGGCGATCAAGCGGTCGAGCGCATCAAAGCTCATCGCGGTTGACTGGTTCTTAGGCGTGGTGACCTTGGTTAGATTGCTGGCCTTATCATAGGCATACGACCATTTGCGGCCTGGACCTAAGGTCTCGGTCAGGAGGCGGCCCATCGCATCAAAGGTCTGAGTGATGGTGCTAGCCGCAGTCCCATTGACCCGCTTAACCGTTTGGGAGGTGACATTGCCCATGGCATCATGGCCATAATCAATCCGCTCGCCATCGCTCGCCACCACAGACTTTAACAGGCCCGCCAGACTGTAATTCATGGTCATGGCAGTACTGGCGGGAGCGGTAATCGTCTTGACCCGGCCTTCAGCGTCATAGGTAAAGCTTGTGAGCGCATCGAGCGTTGCGGTTGTGGGGTGTTTGACCCGCACGGTTACTGCCCGACCCAGTGCGTCATAGGTAAATTGGGTGACGACGCCATTGGGGTCAGTCATGCTGGCTGGACGGCCATTCGCATCATAGCCCGCAAAGGTCGTGATATGACCCAGCGGATCGGTCATCCGGATCACATTGCCCGCCGCATCATAGGTAAAGCTTGTGATGTCGTCCTTGCCTTGCGCATTAACTGGCAAAGGCCCGTTGATGGACAATAGGCGCGCATTGGCCCCCCATGTATAAGTTGTCGTCCGCGCTTGGCCTGCCGTCGCATAAGGGGCGGTATGGGTGGTAAGGTCGGTGACGGTTTGGGACGCGACCAGAGCATCAGCCGTATAAGTAATGTCTACGCGCACCCCGTCTCGGGTAATTCGCGTCGGCAAATCCCATTTCGCATGCCACTCTATATTGGATTGGCGCGCAACAGTGGTGCCGGTTGCCTCAGTAATACCGGTCGGGCGGCCTTGCTCAAAGTCGAGCTGATAATGGGTCTCACGACCGAGTTCATCAACCGATTTGTTCATCAGATGCTTGTTTTTAAATATCCAGGTGGTTTGATACTCAAACCGCTGCATGGAGGCTTCCGTCGTGGTCGTTGCGGGACGATTGATCTTGGTGATCGATGGCGCTTCTGAGGTCGTCGCGCCCTTCTTGATCAGCCAATAATCCTCCACTTGCCCCAACGGCCCGATGACGCGACGCACAAATTCGTCGCTACTATTGTGGCCGTGATAGGAGACCTCATAATGCTCGTATCGATGAGGATTGACGCCGCCGGCACGCTTGGATGACGCCAAAAGCTCACCAGCCAGATAGGTGTATTCGAAAAGTGTTGCGCCGCTTTGATCGCTTACCCGGGTCAAAGCGCTTGGGTTATAGTTATAGTTATAGTCATAACTGCGCTGCCACAGGGTGGTGCCAGTTGCACTGCGCCGTGTAACAGATCGCAGTCGGTCCTTGCGTCCCTCAAGGATAACCGCAATCGCGCCAGCCGATGGACCGCTAATAGGAAGCCCCGCCGCCCAAGCTGGAATAGGGATCACAAAGGACGATTTCGTCAGATCATACGTATAGTCGAGCTTGGTGCTATCAGGCAGTTGGATCTGGCTGAGCGCTTTTGTTCCACTAAAGCCAGGCCCGCCACTCCCCGGCGCATCGACCCAAGTCAATAGCATGGTCCGATTTAGGCTGTCGCGGACCCGGTAGGGGTTAAAGCCATCATCATTATAGTCGAAAAACATCTTGTAGCCGCCGGGCTTGCCATACTCGACTGGCACAAGCCTACGGCTACCTTGCCGGTTCGTTGGACCATTGGCGCGGCGAAACAAAATGTACTCGCCATTGGCCATATCGAGCCGCATCTCGCCAAGCCCGGTTGGGGAAACAGCCGTGGAGGTCTGAAACTCCGCGCGCGTTACGGTAGGAGTGGTAACCATCGACAATCGACGTCGCGACGGCGACGCTGGCATGCCAAAGTCAGACGGTTGGATAAAGGTCCAGTTGTTTTGATTTCCATGATCGGCGGTTACAAATTGGTCAGTTCCTCCACCACGGGAGTAGAAATTGATCTCACCATTTGACGGGCCGAACATCTCAAGCCAGCCCGGCAAGAATGTCTGCCAGCCGACTCCCAAGCTGCTAGAGTATTGGCGATCGACGCTAAGCAATCCATCCGCGGTCTCATAATCGGTCTCAGACAGCACCTTCAGGCCGCTGTTGATGCTGATCGGATCAGCCACATTTATCTTCGGTGAGGCTGACTGAGCCTGCGCCCCACAGCCGTCGTCGCAGGGGATGCTTGGCTTCACATGCCCGAGGATACAAAGCCCACCACGAACATAGTACCCATAAGGACACTCGAAATAGACAGCTGTACCCAGGGTCGGATTGCTACCGACGGGACCGCCGTCCAAGTATCGAATCCACTTGCACCCCCGAACCAGTTCGCCGTCGCCTTCCACCCCGATATAGGTAGCGAGTGGATTGAAGCTTTGGTGTTGTATCCGACACGCTTCTTCAGCGCTGCCTGCGTAGATCATTGTGGCACCAGTGGGCGAAATATATGGGGTCTTCCAAAGCCCGACTTGAACATCCGCATGCGCCCGTAATTCAGGCTCTTGTGCCGCTGCTGGTGTTGAAACGAGAGCAAAAGCGATCAGCCACATCAGCGCGGCAAGGATGCGAACCATAAAATTCATGACAAAACTCACAGGTAGAATTAATACGATTAAAGTATCTGCGATGTTTCATTACGCAAGCGAAATGTTGCTGTGGCTGGCGTTGATTTGCAGTTGGGGGCCCGGTGATGGCTGTGCAGCGGGCAAGTTTTTGAATGTCTGCTTTGGAGGCGCTCGAAGATTAGGCTAAATGACGAGGGTTGGCGCAAAGCAGACCATAGGACAAGATTCACAATTGTTGTTTGTAAACAGTAGGGGTGGAGGGTTGGCCTTGAAGCTGCGGTTGTGAGCAGGCAACATTTCTTGAAGTTGGCTGTCTGCTTTTCTGTCCCGGTCGGCCGCCATTCAGGCCAAACCTGACCGCCTTTTGTGGCAATCAGCGCAGTTATTGAAGGCTCACAGCACCGCCCATAGCGCAGATGCAGATCCGCCATACGGAGTCAGTTTGTTGATGGATGGCAAAATTGAAGAAATGCTGGACTACCTCGATACCGAGTTGCCTGATTGAAATTATCAGTCGTTGTTCAAAGACGGCCCACAAGCGCTGCGATACTTGATGGTCTACGCGCTTGTGGGCCTGGCGATGAGCTAATGAGCATATCCCGCAATTCTTGGCACTTAGGATCTGGGATGTTCGCAAAGCCAACTAGGTTGAACTGAGTGTCCGCCAACTATTGCAAATGTGTCCGCAACGCTTGCAACTCGGTACGGTTTGGAAGCGCCCTACAGGGTTTCATGAAACTTTGAAAATATAGATTTAGATTCATTTAGTCGTTTTTAGATATGATCTCGCCTGCTCTAGCACTCCAAAAGGGCCATGGTTTTCTATCTTGGCGTCAGGAGTAAATGAAGGTCTGTAAAATGGGTCAAATTACTCAAAGAAAGCCTGCGCCGATTTCACAACCATCGTACCTGCCCAACAGCTAAGCTCTTCAAGAGCTTTCGAAATTCGGTCAAAATTGGACCAGTCTTTGACATTTATTGCGCCCAAAAGCGCCCTTCAATCCAAAAGGAAGATTGATCTGATGTCCATGCCAGTGAAGCCACAATTGTTTACAAACGATATCCATACCCGTGGGCTTGCAGCCGATGATGCACTGGCGGCCGCGTTGGATAATTACCCAGAAGAACTTATTGATATCAACAGTTATAGCTATGATGAAGATGGCCAAGTGAGCCTCAAGACCGGTACACGTGGTCAGGCTGATGGGGCAACTATTCTTGCGGAGATCAAGGCTGGTCGCCTGTGGGTCAACTTGCGTGAGGTTCAGACTTCACACCTCGAATTGTGGAGCCCAATTCAGGAAGCGTTTCAATCAATTGCGCGCGAACTGGGCATCAAACCAATCAAGCTAACCGGGCAATTGATATTGTCGTCGCCCAGCACCAAGGTGCCCTATCATTTTGACGCCGCTGGCGTGATGCTTTTCCACCTGCGCGGGCGCAAGCGAGTATTTCTCTATCCACCTGATGAAGTGCACCTGAAGCAGGCCGAAATGGAGCAGGTGATATTGCTGACAACCACTGAGGAGCTTACCTACCACAAATCCTACGACGCAAACGCCCAAGTTTTTGATCTTGAAGCAGGCCAAGCGCTGATCTGGCCTCTTTATTCTCCCCACAGAGTCGAGAACCTAGATGAGTTTAACGTCTCCCTCTCACTCGATTTTCAGACCTGGGAAACAAGA
>JBEAVQ010000043.1:0-23179 GCA_041160865.1 Pseudomonadota bacterium
CATCCGCAATCATTATGTCGGCCGCACCTTTATCGAGCCTACCCAACAAATCCGTACGCTTGGCGTGCGGCGCAAGCATTCGGCGAACCGGGGTGTTCTAGAAGGTAAGCGGGTTGTGTTGGTCGACGATTCCATCGTGCGCGGCACCACATCGCGTAAGATCGTGCAAATGGTTCGCGATGCCGGGGCAAAAGAAGTGCATTTGCGCTCGGCCTCCCCTGCGATCCAATGGCCGGACTTCTACGGCATTGATATGCCAGACCGGGACCAATTGATCGCCGGCCACAAAAGTGTTGCTGAAATGGCCGAGATCTTGGGTGTGGATTCCTTGGGCTTCTTATCGGTTGACGGGCTGTATTGGGCTCTGGGTGAAGCCACACGTAACCCTCATGCGCCATGTTATTCTGATCATTGCTTCACAGGCGACTACCCCACACGACTGGTGGATTTCGACCGCTCGCAATCGGATAAAGACCACCAATTGTCTTTCCTGGTTGAAGCTTAAGCACCCATAGCGAGAACATCTATGACCGATACGAAAGTCGTCCTTGTAACCGGGGCAAGCCGGGGCATCGGCCGCGCGGCAGCCTTGGCGTGTGCGCGGGCGGGCATGCAAGTCATCGCCACTGGCCGTGCACAAAAAGCACTGGAAGACTTAGATGACGAAATTCGGCGTGTAGGAGGCCTACCTGCCACCATTGTGCCAATGGATTTGACCGACTTTGACGCGATTGACCGTCTCGGCGGGGCGTTGTTCCAGCGTTATGGCCGTTTAGATGGCATGATCCACGCTGCGGCGCATTTGGGCGAGTTGACGCTTGTCGCCCATGCGACACCGCGCATGGGTGAGCAAATGATCGCAACCAATCTGACGGCGAGTTGGCGCTTGATCCGTTCGATGGAGCCCTTGTTGATCCAAGCGCCTGCGTCACGGGTGATTTTCTTTACCTCAGGCGTCGCCCATCACCCACGCGCCCATTGGGGCCTTTACGCGGCGACCAAAGCCGGTGTCGAGGCAATGGCTAAGTGCTGGGCTGATGAGATTGAGTTTAAGAAAGTCGTCGTCACCGTCCTCAATCCAGGTGGCGTGGCGACCATGATGCGCAAGAATGCGTTCCCCGGCGAGGATCAAGCCACCCTCCCCCAGCCCGAACATCTTTCTAGCTTAATTTTAGAATTGATGAGCGAAAGCCATACGCAAACTGGGACCACTGTGCATTTCCGCGAGACGGAGCACTATAGGGCTTGGCAATCGGCTTATCAGGCAAACGCTTAAAAGAGAAAACATGCCGTGAAAATCTGTTTCAGATTTTGCTCGCGAGGCTCTAGCGTGTCTTCTTATTTGCCCGCGAGGCATTCTTGCCTAGCTTCTTGCCGCTGGTCGGGATGCGGGCTTTTGGTGCAAAGGTAGCACTTCTGGGCTTGGTTGGTTTTGGCTTTTCAGCCGCCTTTGGTGCGCGGTCAGACTGTTGGGCGTGCTTTGAAGCAGCCTCACGATTTTTGCGCGACAAATTAGGACGCCCGCTCTCATCACCCGCATACGGGTTCTTCGGCGCACGTACCATAAAGCGTATGGGTACCGCTGGCATATCAAACGCTTTGCGAATGCCATTGACCAGATAGCGCACATAGGTATCGGGCAGTTGCGCGGCGCGGCTTGCCAGCAAGACAAAAGTTGGTGGGCGGGCCTTGATCTGGGCAATATAGCGTGGCTTCACTCGCCGACCGTCCACGGCTGGCGGCGGTTGTTTGGTCACAACTTCCTTCAGCCAGTCATTGAGGTCGCGCGTCTTTACACGGGCATTCCAGTCTTCATGCACGTCAAGAACCGCGGGCATCAACTTCTCAAGCCCGCGCCCAGATAAGGACGAAATTGGCACCAGTGGCGCCCCACGCGTCTGTGGTAGGACTTTATCAGCGCGCTCTTGCAAGATGGACAAGCGGGCTTGGGTGTCGTCAACCCGGTCCCATTTTGCCAACACATAGACGAGGCCACGGCCTTCGCGCGCGACCAGATCGGCAATCTGCAAGTCTTGCTTCTCGAACGCCTCGTCGGAATCCATTACCAAGAGGCAGATCTCGGCAAAACGAATGGCCCGCAGCGTATCGGCAACCGATAGCGTCTCAAGCTTTTCTTGTACTTTGGCCTTACGCCGCATCCCGGCGGTATCAACCAAGCGAACTGGTCGTCCATCCCACATCCAGTCCACACCAATGGAGTCGCGCGTGATCCCGGCCTCAGGCCCCGTCAACAGGCGCTCTTCGCCAATCAGCGCGTTGACCAAAGTGGACTTACCCGCATTAGGCCGACCAATGACTGCGATGCGCAGCGGCAGATTATTCTCGCTCGCTGCGACATCGGTAAAGCCTAAGCCTTCTAAGTCTTCGTCATCTTCGACAAATTCGCCCGCATGCGGGATTTCATCTTCAGCCTCATCCTCTTCATCAAATTCATCAGGGACTACAGGCGCTGCAGCCCGATCGCCCATTAGGGAGAGGATTGCGGAATAAAGGTCGGACATACCCTCGCCATGCTCGCCAGAGATGGGGATCGGCTCACCAAGGCCCAGACCATAGGCTTCGATCACGCCCGCGTCTGCAAGTTTGCCCTCAGCCTTATTGGCCGCCAAAATGACTGGCTTGCCAGAACGACGCAAAATGTCAGCAAAGACTTCATCGATTGGCGTGATCCCCGCCCGCGCATCGATCAAGAACAAACACAAATCAGACTCTTGAATACCGGCTTCAGTTTGAAGTCGCATGCGCGCTTCAAGGCTTTCATCCGCTGCTGTTTCAAAGCCTGCCGTATCAATCAAGGTCAGGTCGAGATCGCCTAGCCGTCCGCTCGCTTCGCGACGATCGCGGGTAACACCTGGCGTATCATCGACAATGGCTAGCTTGCGCCCTGCCAAGCGATTGAACAGGGTGGACTTGCCAACATTGGGTCGACCAACGACCGCTATTTTAAGAGGTGCTGCCACGACCTATCTAAAAGCCACAACAACGCCGTCATGGGAATAGAAATACAAAGTCCCATTGGCGATGGCTGGTGGCACAAAGATCGGAGCTTTAGCATCGCGAGTGAACAGAGTTGTGCCGTCTTCAGGCTTCACCACTTCAATTTTGCCCAGAGAAGAGGCGAGAACCAAACGTCCACCGACCATGACAGGGCCAGTCCACGAGATCAGGTTCTTTTTCCTCTTTTCATTCCGGTAGCTGGGCAATTGCCGAGTCCATTTGATACCGCCTGTTCTGATATCCATCGCGACCAATTCGCCTGTCGTGGAGACGACGTAGACAAAGTCACCGGCAACCCAAGGCGTTTGGATGGACGCAATCGGCTTTTCCCAGACCCGCGTGCCTGTCCGCAATTCGATGGCCGCAAAGGTACCCGATTGGCTAGCGGCAAACACGATACCGCCGGCGACAACGGGACGACCTGCGATATCATTAATGGTGGAAAGCGAGTTGGATGAGCCCGCGCGAGTTAGAGCTTCAGACCAAAGTCTGCGACCATTCGCTGCCAAATAAGCAATCACTTCGCCCGACGCAAAAGGTGAGACAAGGGTTTCACCAACCAAAGCTGGGCTTGGGCTTGAGAGCATGCGGGCAGGCTCTGCAATCGCTGACTGGGTCCACTGAACGCGACCCGTGGCTGCTTCAACGGCAAACAATTCACTGTCGTTGCTGGTGACGAAAACCCGGCCACCACCGGCCAAGGGTGAGGCGTGAATTGGGGAACCCGCATCAATGCGCCATGCTTCTTGGCCTGTATTCGCATCGAGGGCGACGAGATTGCCAAACCCTGTAGCTGCATAGACCTTGCCATCGCCAAACGCGATGCCGTACTTTCATCGCGGTTAAAGAAACGACCGCGGGCCTTCGAGGCTGGAACCAGTGACTTACGCCACATCTCACGGCCATTGGCCTGATCCACAGCGTGGACCGTACTTTTAGAATCGAACACAAATAGCTTGCCATCGGCGACGATGGGAGGCGCGGTAATCGCACCACGGGCACCAGCGCCTTGGCCAATTTTCTTGCGCCAGACAATCGCCAATGGACCAGTGCCAGCTACGTTTTGAGGCGCATTGCTGGCCACGCCGCCTGCATTTGGCCAAGACTGTAGGTCTTGCGCCTCTGGTACAGTGACTGCCAAGCTTTCGAGCGCGGGGTCCTTGGTGAGTTGTTCTTCAAGGCCTAGAACGGAGATACGCTCTTTATCTTCAGCAATGGCGGTTTTTTCTCGATCTCCACCAAATGGCCACAGGCTTGAGGCCCGGTCTTGCACGGAGGCACAGCCCGACACCAACACCAACGCGCTGGTGGTGGCGAGGCCGAGGGTGCGTAGACGGCGCGACATAAAGGTCATTGACCATCTCCAGACTTTGGCTGTTCAGCAGGAGCAGGTGCAGCAGGTTCAGCTTCTGGTGCTGCACGGTTCTTTTCGATCTCTTTGATCTGGCGCTGCTGAGATTCTGTGATCGCTTTTTGGCGCGCCATACTGGCCTGCCGCTCACGCTCGATCTGCGCCAAAACTTCTGGGGAAACAGCCCCACCGGCCTGTTGCCCAGCTGGCAAAGGCGTTTCGATGACGCGAACATTGGGCGGAATCTTGGTACCGGGTGGCAGCTTTACGCCCGGTGGCAAGCGCACGATGCGCGGGTTTTCAGGAGTGCCTTCACCTTGCGCTTGACCCTGTGCGGCCTGAGCTTGCGCTTGAGCGGCCTGCATTTGCGTCATTTGCTCTGGCGTCATGCCACTTTGGCCCTGCCCGGATTCTTGAGGAATAACCATCGGGATCTTGGAAGAAGTTGCTCCAGCATCAATCACGGCAAGCGCTTGACCTGCACGCGCCCGCACGCCTTGGGGCGCTAGCGGGTCCATCTGCAACAATGCGTAACTAGAGCGCGCACCTGCAACATCACCCACTGACCAGGCAATCGCGGCAGCCAATTCACGCGCCAAAGGTGCAAACGCGCCTTTGCGGTCAATGATCGGCTTTAGACGCGCATTCATTTGATCCTTCGTCTCGCTATCTGCGGCGATATAGGCTGCGCGCAGACGCGCCAGATCCGCCAGATCGACATCGGCGATCTTTTTGGCAGCATCTTCATACGCAACACGTGCCTCGGCAGATTTTGACTGTTCTTGCAACACGGCTGCGCGCTGCAACAAGGCTTGGGCAGCAAACCCACTGGGGCCTGTCTTGCCAATCTCGGCTAGGCTTTGTGCGCCACCGTTCAAATCCCCAGCCTGCAGTTTCGCCATCGCCGCATCATAGGCGACCCCTGCCTTGTCAATTCCTTTGGCCTGCTCGCTCTGCCAGAATTGCCAGCCAGCGCTTCCAGCCAATCCCAAAACAATGGCCCCAATCACAAAAGGGGCTGCCCGCTTGGCAAGATTTTCCGCGGTCTCTTTGCGTAGCTCATCTTCGGCTTCGCGAAATAAATCCGACACGCTCACTTCTCCATCAATTCTAAAGGCGTCTCAGACATGAGACTTAGTGGGATAACCTGATGACGCTAAAGGTGGTGGACACACAGGGCAAGGTTTGGGCTCGCGCGAAACTGCGACGATTTGAGGGCAAAAGCATTCACGGCGCGCGTTTTAGCACATAAGTCTCCGCTTCGGCAGGAAATGTCCGATCCCGCACGTCTCGTGCATAATGAGCTGCGGCCTGATCAATGACGGTTCCAAGATCCGCATAGCGGCGCACGAATTTGGGCGTCCAAGGGAACATGCCTAACATGTCATCGGTTACAAGGATCTGACCGTCACATTGGGCCGAAGCGCCAATTCCAATTGTGGGCGCGCGCACCAGCGAGCTGACTTCGGCAGCTATATCTTCAGCAACGCCCTCGACCACAATGGCAAACGCCCCTGCCCGGTCGGCAGCTAAAGCCTCACGCAGCACGCGGTCACGCTCTGCCTTGGTGCGGCCTTTTGCGCGAAACCCGCCATCAACATTCATCGCTTGAGGTCGCAGACCAACATGACCCATGACGGGGATGCCACGGTCGACCAAGAAAGCAATCGTGTCGGCAATGCCTTCGCCGCTCTCAACTTTCACCGCTTGGCAGCCCGTTTCCATCATCACACGGCTAGCCGAGCGCCACGCCACTTCATGGCTTTCCTCGTAAGAGCCAAACGGCAGATCGACGACGACTATGGCTTGATTAGAGCCCCGCATCACCGCGCGGCCATGCAGGATCATCATATCCAACGTAACCCCAACGGTAGAACTAAGACCGTGGACAACCATACCCAAACTATCGCCGACTAACAGTACATCGGCATGTGGGTCCAGCAGGCGCGCCATGGGGGCAGTATAGGCCGTCAAGCAGACGATGGGAGCCTTGCCTTTGCTGCCAGCGATGTCGCGCACAGTTTTACGTTTGGTGGTTTCGGTTTGAGCACTCATGGCGGTGTCTCTACACCCAGGCGCGCGCAGGCTAAAGGCCCCACGCCTAATCTGCTGCATTTGTCATCATGGGCTGATGTCGCGGGCCAGGTGCAGATTAGATATGAATTACGCGCCCATAGGCGTCCAATACTGCCTCATGCATCATTTCTGACAAGGTTGGATGCGGGAAGACGGTTTCCATCAATTGGGCCTCGGTGGTCTCTAAGGTCATCGCGATACCATAGCCTTGGATAAGCTCTGTTACCTCAGTACCAACCATATGCGCGCCCAAAAGTTCACCGGTTTTCTTGTCAAATATGGTCTTGACCATGCCCTCTGGCTCACCCAGCGCAATGGCCTTACCATTACCACTGAACGGAAATTTGCCGACGCGGATATCGTGTCCTGCAGCTTTGGCCTTTTCCTCGGTCAATCCTATGCTAGCAACTTGCGGGTTGGAATAGGTACAGCCAGGGATGCGCGCCACATTGAGGGCGTGAGGATGCAGGCCTGCAATCGCCTCAACACAGGAAACGCCTTCATGGCTAGCTTTATGGGCAAGCCAAGGCGCGCCGGTCAAATCGCCAATCGCGTAAAGGCCCTTGACGTTGGTGCGGCCCATAGCGTCTGTCACCACATGGCTGCGGTCGATAGTGACGCCGAGCTCTTCCAGACCCAAATTCTCAACGTTGCCGACAATGCCAACGGCAAGAATGGCGCGATCGGCTTCGATGGTTTCAGTCTTGCCGCCACTTTCAATAGTCGCAGTGACGGTGTTAGCGCCGGGCTTCAAGCCCTTCACAGACGCACCCGTGATCAAACGAATGCCGCGTTTTTGGAACGCTTTAGCGGCAAATCCCGAAATCTCAGCATCTTCAACCGGCAAAATCCGGTCGAGCGCCTCTACCACCGTTACTTCAGAACCCAAGGAACGGAAGAAGCTGGCAAACTCAATGCCAATCGCGCCCGAGCCGATCACCAACAAGCGCTTTGGCATGGTGTCAGGCACCAGTGCTTCACGATACGTCCAGATCAGCTTGCCATCGGGGATAAGGCCAACTGCAGGAATGGTGCGGGCCCGCGCACCTGTTGCTAGGATAACATGCTTAGCCGTGATGCTGCGGGTACCACTCGCGGCGAGATCGACTGTGACGCCGGGGGCTTCGGTGCCCTTGGTCAGACGAGCGGTGCCCGCGATCACTTCAATCTTATTCTTCTTCATCAGATAGGTAACGCCACCCGACAATTGCTTTGCGACCTTGCGCGAGCGATCCACAATCTTGGACAAATCAAAGCTCGCGCCCGTGACCGACAGGCCATAGGCTTCAGCATGCTTGATGTTTTCATAGACATCGGCAGAGCGCAAAAGCGCTTTGGTGGGAATACAGCCCCAATTGAGACAGATACCACCCAAGGACTCACGTTCTACAATGGCGGTCTTAAAACCTAATTGGGTCGCCCGAATGGCGGCCACATAGCCCCCGGGGCCTGATCCAATTACGACGACATCCACGGTATCACTGGCCATCCAAAACTCCTGATCTTAGATCTCTCTTTAGCCTGCTTTCGGTCCTACTTGGAAGGCCTTGAGTTACCCGATACCGAATGCCCCCTTTACGCCATCGACGATGAACTGTGCTGCCAAAGCTGCCAGAATAATGCCGAAAATGCGGGTAATCATGGCTGCAAATGTCGCGCCCATGATTTTGGTCAGCGGGCCGGCTAAAAGAAACCCGATGAGGCACAAGAGTAAGTTCGCACCGGCACCAGCTAAAACCATGCCCTGTTCTGCAAAGTCTTTGGATTGAGCAAACAACAACATGATGGAAGCAATCGCACCTGGCCCTGAAATCAGCGGGATCGCGAGGGGAAACACAGAAACATCCTCGAACCGCTCAGGATGCTTTTGGGCTTCGGCGAGGACTTTTTCGTTGCGCTCTTCGCGTCGTTCGGTCCGCTTTTCAAACAGCATGTCCACCGCGATCAAGAACAAGAGCACTCCGCCTGCTAAGCGAAATGCGTCCAGCGAGACGTGTAATTTGCCTAACAGCCATTGGCCGCCAAAGGCAAAACCGACGAGCACAATCGTCGCAACGCCTACGGACTTAAACGCCATTTTATTCTGCCACGCCCGCGAGGTGTGCTGGGTCAAAGTGGCAAACATTGGTGCGACCCCTGGAGGGTCAATCACCACAAAGAAGGTAACAAAGGCGGCGAGAAAAAGTTCGAGCATAAGCGACCTCTAACCTGCTTTAGGCTTTGGGTCATCCTCTAGCGAACAGTTACTGCATCGGTGTTTTGGCGACGTGGGTCGTCAAAATCGCGGCGGCGCGGACGCACGTCTGGAAGGCGGGAAACGGGTCCCTGCCGATCCACCAAAATCGCGTGTTCATCGCTTTCGAGCTCATGCCCCAGCACGCGGGCCGCAGGCTTTTTCTTCCCGCGGCCGCGTGGCCCCCCACATCCAAACCAACCCATATCCGGAATCTCCGCTCCGATTTTTATGAGTTAACCTTAGCTGAGATTGGTTAATTCCCACCCAGAGTTCGTGGTTAAATAAATGTTGCAAAACAACACTTGACCCCGCTAGCGATCTCAGTGTCATATCCGCCAAAAATACAGCGAAGCAATCCAAGTATTCATGCCCTATGGAGGAGTTTGTACCATGTCAAAATTCGAGACCTATGAAGCCAAAGATGGTTTTCGTTGGCGCTTCAAAGCTACCAATGGTAATATCTTAGCTGACTCAAGCGAAGGATATTCCTCGAAGGCATCGCGTGACAATGGCATTGAACTTTGCCGCAAAGGTGAGCTCAAATATGAGGTCTTTGAATCCAAGGGCCAATACTATTGGCGCGCCAAGTCAAAGAACGGCAACATCATTGCCGATGGCAATGAAGGCTACAAAGCTAAAGCAAGTTGCGAGAACGGCATGGAATCTTTCCAACGCCAAGCACCAGATGCGCCTGTCGTTGAGGTCTAGGCTAAAGCTGAAATCCGTAAGGCAGGCTAAGCCTGCCTTACAACATCAGGCCGATAGGCTCTTCAATCAGGCTCTTGAACGCGGCGAGCCAAGCAGAGCCAATCGCCCCATCCACCACCCGGTGATCACAGGTCAGCGTTACGCTCATAACGGTTGCGATGGCCAGCGCGCCATTTTTGACAACTGGGCGTTGCTCCCCTGCCCCAACCGACAAGATGCAGCCCTGGGGTTCATTGATGATGCTCATGAAGCTTTTGATTCCCATCATCCCCAGATTGGAGATGGAGAATGTGCCGCCTGCATAATCTTCGGGCATGAGTTTCCGGTTGCGCGCCTTGTCGGCCAAACTCTTCATTTCGTCCGAGATCGCAGCGAGGCCCTTGGTCTCGGCCTTACGGATCACCGGCGTGATCAAGCCACCATCAATCGCGACGGCCACAGCAATATCCGCGTTATGATGGATCAAAATCCCATCGGGCGTATAGGAAGCGTTCGCCGCAGGCACGCGTTTACAAGCAAGCGCGGCGGCCTTAATCACCAGATCATTGACCGACACTTTGGCATTTTGCGCAACCCCAACCTGATTGAGCTGCTTGCGCAATTCCAACAATTTGTCAATTTCCAGTTCAATGTTGAGCGGGAAATGCGGCACATCGCGGAAGCTTTCAGTCATGCGGCGCGCAATTGTCCGGCGCATGCCGTCCAAAGGCACAATGTCATAGGTGCCGTCGGCGTATGGCAATGGGCTGGGCGCACGCGGCACAGGTGTGGGGGCAGCCGAGGGTGCAGCGCTTGGCGTTGCAGGCGCTGCAATTGCCGCTGGTTTAGGCGCTTGACCCCGCGCAGCTTCCACGTCGGCCTTGACAATACGGCCATACGGGCCAGTACCGGTGACTTGGGCAAGGTTGATCCCGGCAGCCTCAGCGATGCGCTTGGCCAACGGTGACGCCATGATACGGCTGCCATCTGTTGGGGTGGCCGGTGCGGCAGCCACTGGAGCCGCTGCTGGAGCAGGAGCTGCCGCAGGCGATGCAGCGGCAGGTGCTGGTGCGGCCGGCGCTTTTGAAGGTACATCGCCCTCCCCTTCAATCCGCGCAATCACGGCATTGACCTTTACGCCTTGGGTGCCTTCGGAGACCAAAATCTCAAGGACCATGCCCTCATCGACCGCTTCGACTTCCATAGTGGCTTTATCGGTTTCGATTTCGCACATGATGTCGCCAGACTTTAGCACGTCACCAACTTTGATATGCCACTTCGCCAGCACGCCCTCTTCCATCGTCGGGGACAAAGCGGGCATCAAAATGTCGATAGCCATGGGCAAATTCCTCAGCGATTGGTGATGGCGCGGGCGGCCGCGACGATATCTGCCGCACTCGGCAAGGATAGTTTTTCAAGATTGGCCGCATAGGGGAGTGGCGTATCTTTTTGGTGGACCCGCATCGGCGGGGCATCGAGCCAGTCAAAAGCCCTGTCGATAACGCAGGCAATCACTTCAGCACCCACGCCCATCGGGCCCCAACCTTCTTCCGCCGTGACAAGACGATTTGTCTTCTTCACCGAGGCAATTATGGTTTCGGTGTCGAGCGGCCGCAAGGTACGCAGGTCGATCACTTCGGCGGAAATGCCCAAAGCGGCCAATTCCTCTGCAGCCTGCAGGGCAAAACCGACCATGCGTGAATGGGCGGTGATGGTCAGGTCCGTGCCCTCACGACGCACTTTGGCCTTGCCAATTGGCACAACCCAGTCATCACCCTCTGGCACATCAAACTCAATGCCGTACAGAAGCTCGTGCTCAAGGAAGACCACGGGATTGGGGTCGCGAATGGCGGCCTTCAAAAGGCCTTTCGCATCGGCTGCGTCGTAAGGCGCAATGACTTTGAGGCCAGGTACATTGCCATACCAGCTGGAATAATCATGACTGTGCTGGGCACCCACCCGCGAGGCCGCGCCATTTGGGCCCCGGAAGACGATGGGCGCACTGATCAGCCCACCCGACATATAATGCACTTTAGCGGCAGAATTGATAATGTGGTCAATGGCTTGCATCGCAAAGTTCATGGTCATGAACTCGACAATTGGCTTCAGGCCTGCCATTGCAGCCCCCACGCCCATGCCGGCAAATCCGTGTTCGGTGATCGGCGTATCAATCACACGACGGTCGCCAAATTCTTCCAGAAGTCCACGGCTAACCTTATAGGCCCCTTGGTACTGGCCGACTTCTTCCCCCATGAGGAAAACGTCTGGGTCGCGGCGCATTTCTTCGGCCATGGCGTCGCGGAGCGCATCCCGCAAAGTCACTTTCACCATCGGCGTGCCAGGTGGAATTTCAGGATCGGCCAAGGCAACAGGTGCGCTAGCTGCTCCTGCGGGCGCTGCTGGAGCCACAGGCGCAGGCGATGCTGCCCCCGCCGCAGGTGCGGGAGGCGGGGTTACCGCCTCTTCATCACCCGAAATGCGCGCGATGGGCGTGTTGACTTTTACACCCTGACTGCCAGCAGCCACCAAAAGGGCTTCAACGACGCCTTCGTCGATGGTTTCAACCTCCATCGTCGCCTTATCGGTTTCAATCTCGGCAATAACGTCACCTGCTTTGACCGTGTCACCGACCTGCACCAGCCATTTGGCCAAAGTGCCTTCCTCCATGGTTGGAGAGAGTGCGGGCATGAGGATTTCAATCGACAAGGCAGGCTCCATATTAGTTGGATTAGGTTGGGCCTGCTTTTCGCAGGCCCGTCCTTTTCATCTTGAGCAACAACGGCGACCAAGCACCGCTGAACTTAAAAACCCAAAGCGGGTCGCGTTCTATTTTTTCTTTTTGGCAACAGGTGCCTTTGCAGGCGGTGCCTTCTTGGCTGGCGCACGACCCATTTCTGGCGGTGCCAACAAGCCACCCGGTTTCTGATGCTCGTTCAATTGGAAGCGAACAGCCGCATATTCTTTTTCAAAAGCTGTTTTGCCGGGCTGGAACACAGCATTCACGCCATCTTGGACTACTTTCTGGATGACTTCATAGTCTTCCTGGCCATTTTCCTGACGGCAGCTGCGCACTTGATTGATGCGGTCTGGCATAGCACGCAATTCATCCAACAGCGCATTAAAGCCATTACGGGTGTTCTCATTGACAAAAGCTTCGGCGGTAAGGGCACCAAGCGCCGCAGGACACGCCGACTCATACTGAGGCTGAGCCGCAGAACCACTCAGACTGCCAACGAACCGCCCCTTTGGTTCGGTCCAAGCAGACAAGGCCGCTTGCGGGGCTTCTACTGCCGAAGCGTCACCCTTTTTCTTTGGAGCTTTTGGCGCAGGCAATTTGCCAATCCGCTCAATATTGCCAGTTGCCGCAGCATTCATACCGTTAAAGGCTTTGGCTTCTTCATTGGCTGCTGCAGACAAATAGTCGCCGAGACTGATGCGGACGACGTCGATATCGCGACGCGCATTTTCAACCAAGCAGTCCTCATAAGCGTCCCACTTTTCGCGAACAGCTTCAAAGCGACGCTTTTCACCTTCGACATAGGTCCGGCTGGTGCTTTCTTGAATAGCCGCCGCATCCATATCAAACTTAAAGACTGGACAGGTTGGAGCATAGGTTAGGCTATCAACCTTGCCCCCACTGAAGTTACCAGCATGAACCGGAATGTTGCTGCCGGCAGATGCAGGCGCAGGCGCTGCGGCTGGCGTTGCTGACTGTGCAAAGGCAGGTACACCGCCGAATTGGGCACCAATCGCAGCCACAAGGCCGATTGCAGCGGTGGCGATGAGAGTAGTCTTCATGGCTTTCATCTCGTTTTCTCCCACATGTGGCCTGCCCTTTGGCTTAGGCCTCAACATAAATGTGACGCATCAACTCTGAAGGGTCGGGCTCGGGGCTTGTTTGGGCGAAATCTGCAGCATCAGCTACTATTTCTTTCACGTCCCGGTCGATTGTTTTCAGGTCTTCTTCAGTAAACAAACCATTTTCCAAGCCATAGTGGCGCATGTGCTCAATGGGGTCACGGGTATCGCGAACCTGCTTTGGCTCATCTTTGGGGCGATATTTAGCCGGATCGGACATGGAATGGCCACGATAGCGATAGGTCTTCATCTCCAGAAGGAATGGACCTTTCCCAGACCGAGCGTGCTCTAGCGCGCGTTCAGCCGCTTTGCGCACGGCCATAACATCCATGCCGTCGACTTCTTCGCCGACGATTTCGAAGCTGATGCCGCGCTTGAATAACTCAGTTTCAGCCGAAGCCCGCGCAACGCTGGTGCCCATAGCGTATTGGTTATTCTCAATCACATAGACAACTGGCAAACGCCATAGGCTTGCCATATTGAAGCTTTCGTAGACTTGGCCTTGGTTGGCAGCACCATCACCAAAGTAAGCGACCGAGACTTGCTGATTGCCACGATAGCGATTGGCGAGCGCCAAACCAGTTCCAAGCGCAACCTGTGCACCCACGATCCCATGCCCGCCATAAAAATTGGCCTCTTTCGAGAACATGTGCATCGAGCCGCCTTTGCCGCGCGATGAGCCACCAATCCGCCCGGTCAGCTCTGCCATAATCTCGCGCGGGCTCATGCCGCAGGCCAACATGTGACCATGGTCGCGATAGCCGGTGATCACTTGATCGCCCGCCTTTTGGGCAGCTTGCATACCCACCACGACAGCTTCTTGGCCAATATAGAGGTGACAGAAACCAGCAATCAAACCCATGCCATAGAGCTGGCCAGCGCGCTCTTCAAAGCGGCGGATCAAGAGCATATCGCGATAATAGGCGAGTGCCTCGTCGCGATTGACTAAGTTTAATGGAGAAACAGCAGCGGACCCGGATGATTTTTTGGCAGCCATCGATGCGTACAACCCTTCTCAGAAGACAGTATCCATAGGCAGAAGCGGGCCAGACGTCCAGTTGCGTTCACGGATTGGGGGTCTGCGAAGATGCAGAAGACCCCAAAACGGCTGCTGCTTTTGGCAATGGCATCGCAACATCGTTCGGTCCTGCCAGCCCCAATTGGGACATGGCACGCTCTTCCACATAGTCCGAATCAACTTGGCCTGCCCGATAACGCGCGAGTTTGCGCTCTAGCTGTGCACGTTGTTTCATCAGACCGTCGCGCTCGGCAATTAGGCTGTCGGCGCGCTGCACGTAGGAGTGCCACGACAGAACGCCCTGTTGGCCGACAAAAAAGTGCACAGCAAAATACACCAAAACCCCTGAGAACAGGAAGGTTGAGATACGTATGCCCTTTAAGAATGCCATACCGACAATGCCTTTTGGTGGCGTGGCCGCTGTTTGCAAAGCCCTATCCATCTTTTGCCTAAACTTGGTAAACCAAGTATTAGCAAGTTATCCGTGGGCGATTTTCAAAGCACCATGACCCGCGAAGACCGCTTGGCCTTCCAGCATTTCTTCAATGCGGATCAATTGGTTGTACTTGGCTGTCCGATCAGAGCGCGCCAAGGAACCGGTTTTGATTTGACCACAATTGGTCGCCACAGCCAGATCGGCAATGGTTGAATCTTCGGTTTCGCCCGAGCGGTGCGACATCACCGAGGTATAGCCATTGCGGTGTGCGATTTCGACGGCGTCCAAAGTCTCAGACAGGGTCCCGATCTGATTGACCTTCACGAGGATCGAATTGGCCAAACCATCGCGAATGCCTTGCTGTAGTCGGGCTGGATTGGTCACGAACAAATCGTCACCGACCAATTGGCACTTTTTACCCAAAAGATTGGTCAGGACAGCCCAGCCAACAAAATCATCTTCAGACATGCCATCTTCGATCGAGACGATGGGGAATTTTTTGACAAGGCCTTCCAGCCACTGAGCCATTTCTTCAGGAGCCATGGTCTTGCCTTCTCCCACCATGGCGTATTTGCCGCCCTTGAAAAATTCGGTTGCGGCACAATCGAGCGCCAGCGCCACATCTTCGCCTGGCTTATAGCCAGCCTTTTCAATGGCCTGCATGATGACGCTCAAGGCTTCTTCGGCAGAGGACAGGTTGGGTGCAAAACCGCCTTCATCGCCAACATTGGTGCTGTGGCCTGCGTCTTTCAACAGTTTCTTAAGCGTGTGGAAAATCTCAGAGCCCATGCGTACAGCTTCGCCGAAGGTGTCCGCGCCCAGTGGCATGATCATGAATTCTTGAATGTCGATTGGATTATCGGCATGGGCCCCGCCATTGATGATGTTCATCATCGGCACGGGCAGCACGCGCGCATTCACGCCACCAACATATTTGTACAAAGGTTGGCTGGCCGCTTCTGCTGCAGCCTTTGCGATTGCCAAGGAGACGCCGAGGATGGCGTTGGCACCGAGGCGCGACTTGTTCGGCGTACCATCCAGCTCGATCAGAATATCATCGATGTGGCGCTGATCTTCAGCTTCAAAACCTTCGAGCGTCTCAAAAATCTCGCCATTGACCGCTTCGACTGCGTCCAAAACGCCCTTCCCTAAATAACGCGAGCTGTCGCCGTCGCGCTTTTCAACCGCTTCATGTGCGCCCGTGGAGGCCCCAGAAGGAACTGCAGCGCGACCGAAAGAGCCATCTTCGAGGATGACGTCGACTTCAACTGTCGGGTTGCCACGGCTGTCTAAAATTTCACGGCCAACGATATCGATAATTGCGGTCATAGGGGGGCTCCACCAATCTGGCTGCAGCGTGAGGCAAATGATCACCTGCGTTCCGCCAAGCGGGTTAGCGCGACCGCGCGCGCAAAGCTAGGCTAAAGACGCAAATGCCCTATGCTAGACTGCAAGCTTGAGGGGTTTGCCCCTTGGCTTCAGGCTCGCGCGCATCAACATCATTGAGCTGGCGAACAAGATAGCCCCTAAGCCTTGATGAGCAATTCCGAGCAAAACGCCTTCAATCTGCGGCGGTGCCCATATACCAAAGCCGATCAAGGTCGAGACACCCAAAACCATTTGGCACACAACTAGGATCGCAACCACATTGCCCCACACGACGATGTCGCGCTGTACTGAGCGTCGTGTCTGCAACCAAACCAAGACCATAGCAATTCCAATACCATAAGCGCCCAAGCGATGGTTGAATTGGATGGTCGAGGTATTCTCAACAAAATTGCGCCATAACGGGCTCAAGACCGCATAGTCATTTGGATAAAGACCACCGGCAAACGTTGGCCAATCATTATTGAGGAGGCCCGCATCAGTTCCCGCCACAAAGGCACCCAAGACAATTTGAATCGCCAAGAACAAAACAAAGCCAATCGCCCAAGGCGCGACTTTACTGTCCCCCTGTTGGGGTTGTTTCGGCGTGATTAGATCAAGGGCGGTCCACAGCGCTAAGCCCATCAGCAAGATCGCCAAGGAAAGATGAGTCGCCAAGCGATAAGCGGCGACGTCCAGACGGTCACCGCTCAAGCCTGAACTCACCATCCACCAGCCAATGAAGCCTTGCAGACCGCCCAAAGCAAACATGCCAATCAACCAAGGTGTCATGGCCGGCCGCAAATGACGAGTAAGTGCGAAAATGACCAGCGGCACTGCAAACGCCAAACCGACCAGGCGGCCAAGCAAACGATGCGCCCATTCCCACCAGAAGATGAACTGAAACTCACCCAGGCTCATGCCCTTGTTCTGCAGCTTGTATTCCGGAATCTGACGATAACGCTCAAACTCAACTGCCCATTGCTCAGGATTTAGCGGTGGGATCGCGCCATGGATGGGCGACCAATGGGTGATCGAGAGCCCTGAATCTGTCAGCCGCGTTGCTCCACCAACAATGACCATGCACAAAACCAAAAAGGCGATGAACAACAGCCAACTACCAACCCGAAGGTCATAGATTCGGTGCCGCTGCTCTGGCAGCGTCATTTGGCTACGCAAGTTGGAAACAGGCAAAACATTGGTCATGACAGCTTGGCGTCCTAAGTAGCGATACAAGTAGAAGGCTGGCAAACCTTGGCAAGGGCCCGCAGTGACCCAACAGATCGGTCACAGCGACGTGGTTTGCGGCGAGGCCTGCTTACAGGCTAAAGAGGCCTAACATCAAGGGAGAAGCATGTGAAAGCGACATATCGACGCGCAATTGGAATCACGCTGACACTGGTAGTCTTGGTGGTTTATTCGTTCTTTGCAGCTTCTGTCGGTGCCTTGTTTGCCGACAAGCATTGGACAGCGCAGATCACCTATTTTGCGATTGCTGGTCTTGCTTGGGTATTCCCGCTCTATCCGGTTTACAAGTGGATGCGCCGCCCTGATCCGGACGAAGAAGCAGCTGAAAAGCCGCCTGAAGCTGCCGCCATACGCAAGCGGAGTTAACCTAAAGCTTGCGAATTTTGGGGTTAAAATGGTCGGAGCGGCGGGATTCGAACCCACGACCCCTTGTCCCCCAGACAAGTGCGCTACCAAGCTGCGCTACGCTCCGACCGTTGCTCGCAAACAGGTGACTAGTGCGAGCGCGAGGCTATAGACGGCCAAAGGGTTGGCGGCAATCTTTGTTGTCAGAGATTTCTCACAGAAGTCCGCGCCGCAAATGCCAGCTGACTTCAGCCCTCGTCCAGATCTTTAGCAAATTCCAATAAGATCAGATCATGGCCCCGGGTCATCTTGGGGTCTGAGTGAATATCGGCCATTGAGACGCTGTTGCCTGTCGCGGCATAACCACGCCGCGCATAAAAGGCGATCAGCTCGTTGCGACCTTCAATCACCGTCATAATCATCCGTTTTGCCGCGAAGGATCGGCGCGCTTCGGCCTCGGCCGCCTCCATCAAAACTTTACCTACCCCGCCGCCTTGTAGAGCAGGCTCAACGGCAAATTTTCCAAAGCTGCAGGTGGCTGGCGTTTCGCTCAGTTGCTCGATATCAGCACAGCCGATCAGCTGGCCTCCACCATTTTTGGCGATCAAAAGGCGGTGATGTGGGCTTTGCAGAACCAGATCAATCGCTTCAGGCGTGATCCTCTCCCCATCGATCAAATCGGCTTCTGAAGTCCACCCCTGCCTGCTCTCCTCACCGCGATAGGCGCGCTGCATCAGTGTCACAATCGCGTCGCGGTCCGAGGGCGTGGCAAGTCGAATGGTCAGAGCTGACATGGAAAGAGGCATTAAACTCAGGATTAAAGCGCGCGGCGCTGGAAGGCTGCCGCTGCGGCCAAAATCGCTTCGGCCCGTTCGAGCTTTTCAAGGGCAGCGTGCAGACGGACCTGATTGGCCGGATCAACCAATGGGGTGGGAGCTGTAGCAGGCGATGCCGCTTCACCGGGAGTTAAAGGAGAAAGAGGATGGACCGGCCCACGGGCGGCTGCCCCCAGCGCCAAGACTTCTGGATCAATTGTTCTTGGAGGCAAAACGTCTAGCTGGGTACCAGCACCCCGGGCGCGCACAAAAGCGATGCCCTGGTCTTTCAAGACCTTCTGAACGCCTTTGAGCTGATAGCCGTCTTCTTGCAGCAAAGCGCGGATACCGCGAAGCAAGGCCATGTCTTCAGGCCGATAATGCCTTCGACCCCCTGCCCGCTTTAACGGTCGTAATTGTGGGAACTTGCCCTCCCAAAAGCGCAAGACATGGGCAGGCACATCCAAGAGTTCAGCAACCTCGGTAATTGTCCGAAAGGCCTGTTCCCCTTTTTCGATGCCTGCCACCTTTATCCTCAGCCTTTTTCGACTCGCTCCCGCATGATTTGGGAAGCCTTGAAACTCACCACGCGTCGCGCTGAAATGGTTGCTTCAACGCCCGTCTTAGGGTTTCGCCCGATTCGGGGGCGTTTGGCTCTAACACTGAAATTGCCAAACCGTGCGAGTTTGACCAACTGACCCCGCTCTAAGGTTTTGGCCAAATGCTCTAACATGGATTCAAGCAAATCTGAACAATCGTTCCGCGACAAACCAACTTCACGCCCTAAAGCGTCAATTAAATCTGCGCGAGTTAGTGTTTTACCCACGTCTTGCCCCCCTCATTGGCTTTCCCGAAGCCCGCCCACTTTGTGGTGCGTACATCCGGTCTTCCTATCCACTTCAATCGCATTAAACCCCTATTTTACAATACGTCCAGTCTATTTACAGCCGGATGAGCGATGCACCCCATGTAAAACCACCACCCATGGCTTCCAAAAGCACCAAATCACCCTTTTGGATGCGCCCATCTTCACGAGCGACTTCAAATGCGAGCGGCACTGAGGCAGCAGACGTATTACCATGTTGGGTCACCGTCGTTATAACTTTATGCTCGTCCAAGCCCATGCGTCGGGCCACACCTTCAAGGATCCGGCGGTTAGCTTGATGGGGTACAAACCAGTCAATATCAGCCACCTCAACCCCTGCTTTCGCGCAGCATGCTGCAATTGCTTCAGAAATGTTCCCAACAGCATGGCGAAACACGGCTTGACCCTGCATCTTAAGCTTGCCAATGCGGCCGCCTTGCGAGGCACCGCCGTCAACATAGAGTAAGTCTGCGTGGCGGCCATCGGCGCGAAGCGCGTGGGCGAGGACACCGCGTCCACCGGCTTCTTCAACCGGCACAGCGCCGATAATCATTGCCCCTGCCCCGTCACCGAATAAAACGGCCGTTGTGCGGTCAGACCAGTCCAAAATGCGGGAAAAAGTCTCAGCGCCAATGACCAAGGCCGTCTTAGCCTGCCCTGTCTGTACCATGGCATCAGCGACCGACAGCGCGTAGACGAAGCCAGAGCAGACCGCTTGAATGTCAAAAGCAATCGCAACTGGGACGCCGAGCTCTGCCTGAATCAAAGTAGCCGTCGCTGGAAAGGTCCGGTCCGGCGTTGAGGTTGCGCACACGATCAGATCGATGTCAGCGGGCGTTAAATTTGCATCCGCCAAGGCCCGCCGTGCTGCTTCTGTGCCCAAAGTCGCTGTTGTTTCTAAGGGGCCGGCCACCGCGCGTTGTGCAATCCCTGTGCGCTCCTGGATCCAAGCATCATTGGTGTCGATCATGGTTTCGAGTTCCGCATTGGTCACAATGCGTTCGGGCGTCATCGCGCCACTACCCAGAAAGACAGACCGCATCAGGCCTGAAGCATGTGCCATGCCTATTAGGCCCCCTCGGCCGCTGCAGTGGCTTGCGCTTGAACTTGGGCCGCTGCACGCGCGGCAGATAGGCGCAGCAAGTTGTCGGCAACTTGGGTCATGTACGAGCTTGCCGCCAAGCGAGCACCCACGGCCATCGCATTGGCAAAGCCGCGCGCATCGGTGCCACCATGAGATTTGATGACAAGGCCGTTGAGCCCCAAGAACACCCCACCATTCGAGCTACTGGGGTCCATCCGATCTTTCAGTTTTTTAAGGCCGAAAGAAGCTAAAAGCGCGCCTGCCATCGCAAGCGGGCTTGAGGTCAGAGCCTCTTTCAAGAATGCGCCAACCAAGCGCGCAGCGCCTTCGGCCGTTTTCAAGGCAATGTTGCCGGTGAATCCATCGGTAACGACCACATCGGTCTTACCCATCGAAATATCATTGCCCTCGACAAAGCCGTGCACATCCAAATTTAGCGTTGCGCCATAGAGACGCAGCAAACGCATGGCCTCACGAATGTCCTCGTGGCCCTTCACGTCTTCTGATCCGACATTGAGAAGACCAATCGTGGGCCGCTCCATCCCATAGAGCGCCCTGGCAAAGGCTTCGCCCATAATGGCGAAATCTACCAATTGATCGGGGTCTGAATCCACGTTCGCACCTACGTCCAGCACCACACAATGGCCTTTTGGTGTAGGCCAGGAGGCGGTAATTGCTGGGCGGTGAAGGCCTTCCATGGTGCGCAATTGCAAATGCGCGATGGCCATCAAAGCCCCAGTATTTCCTGCAGACACTACCGCAGCGGCTTCGCCGGCTTTGACCGAGGCAATGGCGTTCCACATGCTGGTGCCCTTTTTGCGCATCGCTTGGCTTGGCTTGGCATCCATGGGAACGATATCGGCTGCATGGCGGACTTCGCTGGCGGTTTCAGCGTAGGGAAGTCCTGCCAAAAGACGAACTAGGACGGCCTGATCGCCATGCAGGATAAAGCGGGCTTGCGGGTTTTCGTGCGCAAATTGATTCACCCCTGCAAGGATTGCATCTGGTGCGTGATCCCCGCCCATGGCGTCGATCGATAACGTTAAACCAATTGTCATCCCGTCTCCTTGGGCATTAGCCCCTGCGCCTATAGCCAACCGAACCAGTCAGCGCTGCGAGGCGGCATTACCCACCAAACTGGCAAAACTCCATGACATTATTCAGACGATTCTAGGCAGATCGCTGCAGTTTCAATGGTTTTTCACCGTGGCAGTGGCAGTTCACCGCGCAGAAGAGTTTCGTCTGCAACCCCCTGCAGGTCAAGCGTCCAATCACGGATGCGTGAGGCCAATTCAGTGGCAAAGCCTTGTGCGGCGGGGTCTTTTTCAAGCACATGCACACCAATCGCTTCTGCCAAAACGCCCATTTGCTCACCCTCCGGCAATTCTAACGCACCGGTATAGACCGCCATACGGCCGTAGAAACTTTCAGCGAGCTTTCTGATTCGCTTTCCGACAGACAAATCTCCGACGCCCAATTCCCGCAATGCATGGTCGAGGGCTGAAAACATGATGTTGAACACTTCTTGGGATGTTTCTTCGGATTGATCGCCGCGCTTAGACAAGCGCCCGAACAAAACGGACGCATGCAAAGCCAACATCTCAAATCGGCCATCGGGACTGTCTGGAACGCGGCCTTCGCCATAAAGTGAAGGCTCGCGCGCGGCGAGGCTTAATTGATCGTAGAGTGCGCGGGCCGCCACTTTGATAGGCTTTTTACGAAATAGGCGAGAGATCAAATTCGTGGGCATGATGAACCTATCGGGGAGAATGCGGGCCGCCCGCAGGCAGGTGGACGGCCGCTGAAGGCTTCAAGATGAAGCTGAAACGTGAACCTTAGGCTTGAACCTTACATTCCGGCGGGCTAGGTCAAGGCAAGCGCTGCGGGCTTTGCCACATTTTTGGCTAAACGTGCAGAGACATCTACAGCGCGGTGACAGGTGCTGCATCAATTCTTTGGCATTTTTGCCTTAATTTGTTGCCAGTTGCGCGTTATGGCCAATCTAAGCACGATGCACGCGTTACCTTTGGCGCTGGCGGATATGGGATGAACACGATGCGTGGAAGAAACTTGGTTGCTGTTGCCCTCCTCTGTGGCGTCTCCCTCTTGGGGGCATGCACCGGCACGATCGACCGCCGCGGCTTCCTCGCAGACGAAAGCCAAAAAGCGGCCTTCCAAGATGGCGTGGACACCAAAGAAACCGTGCTGACGCGGATGGGCAACCCTTCGCAGACCGGTACTTTTGACGAGCAGACTTGGTATTACATCTCCTCGATCCAAAAGCAGACCGCTTTCTATCTGCCGCGCACCATGGAACGCACCATCCTCGCCATCTCGTTTGATGATAGCGACAAAGTCGCCGCCGTACGTACCTACGGCCTCGCTGATGGCCGCGTGATCGACTATGACACCCGCCGCACCCCAACCCGCGGCCGCGAAGTCACCTTCCTCGAACAAATCTTCGGCTCCATCGGCCGCGCTCCGGTCCAATTGCCCGGATCTGACCCGAACTTACCGACCTCTGCGGGTGGTCCTCGCAGGAATTAGGGGATGGTTGTTGGCGTAACCTGCGCAAACATAAGAGCGCGCCAAAACTCGAGCATCGCCTTTGCGTAGGCACAGCCTTCAGCAAAGGCGTGTGTGGACGCCCTAGTTTTTGCAAGTGCTTTTTCAGTTTTTTTGGCTGGATCAGTTAGGTGCGGTCGTGTGTCCGGCCTCTGATGCAGCCTTTCAACGACTGCGAACCACGATGGTGCGCGCGATCAGGTTCATATCGG
>JBEAVQ010000136.1:0-5468 GCA_041160865.1 Pseudomonadota bacterium
GGGTTGGGGCGCCCATCATCAAGTCTTGGGCGTTTTGGTTCATTGGGAACATGATGACATCGCGGATGTTGGCGGTGCCAGCCAGCAGCATCACCATCCGCTCAATCCCAGCCGCACAGCCGCCGTGTGGGGGTGCGCCATAGCGGAAGGCATTCACCATGCCGCCAAAGCGGGCTTCAACCTCTGACGCCGGGTAGCCTGCCAACTCAAACGCCTTGAACATGATTTCTGGCTTGTGGTTACGAATACCACCCGAGACCAATTCATAGCCATTGCAGGCTAGGTCATATTGATAGGCATAGACGCTCAATGGATCGCCTTGAAGGACCTCGAGACCGCCTTGCGGCATAGAGAAGGGGTTGTGCGAGAAGTCGATCTTGCCGGTGATTTCGTCGGCTTCATACATTGGGAAGTCGACGATCCAGGCAAAGGCGAAGCGGTCTATTTCGGTCAAGCCGAGTTCATCGCCAATCACCATGCGAGCCTTGCCCGCAATCCGCTCAAACGCTTGTGGCTTACCGCCCAAGAAGAAAGCCGCATCGCCTGAATCGAGACCCAATTGTTGGCGAATGGCTTCGGTGCGTTCGGGTCCAATATTCTTCGCTAAGGGGCCTGCGGACTCCAGGCCAGAGCCGTCTTCAGCCTGACGCCAGAAGATATAGCCCATGCCGGGTAGGCCTTCCTTCTGCGCAAAGGCATTCATGCGGTCACAGAATTTGCGGCTGCCGCCACCTGGCGCTGGGATGGCACGGATTTGAGTTCCGGATTGTTCCAACAGATTGGCAAAAATGGCAAAGCCCGAGCCTTTGAAATGCTCACTCACCACTTGCATCTTGATCGGGTTACGCAAGTCTGGCTTGTCGGTGCCATACCACAGCGCAGAATCCTTATAGGAAATCTGCACCCAATCGCGGTCGACCTTCTTGCCTTGACCGAACTCTTCAAACACGCCCGCGATCACAGGCTCCATCGTCGCAAATACATCGTCTTGCGTCACAAAGCTCATTTCTACATCGAGCTGATAGAAGTCCGTTGGCGAACGGTCAGCGCGTGGGTCTTCATCGCGGAAGCAAGGGGCGATCTGGAAATATTTGTCGAACCCCGCAACCATGATCAGCTGTTTGAACTGCTGGGGTGCTTGAGGCAGCGCATAGAATTTGCCGGGGTTGAGACGGCTTGGTACCAAGAAGTCGCGAGCGCCTTCGGGGCTGGAAGCCGTCAGGATGGGCGTTGTAAACTCGGTAAAGCCTTGGTCCATCATGCGCTTACGAAAACTATTGACCATTTTCGAGCGCAACATGATCGTGTTGTGCAGGGTCTCACGCCGGAGATCGATGAAGCGATAGCGCATGCGGATGTCTTCTGGATAATCAGGCTCACCAAAGACAGGCACCGGCAATTCATTGGTTACTTCAGAGTGCACCTCGACGCTGATGACGCGCAATTCTATCCCACCCGTCGCAAGATCGGGGTTAATAGTAGCAGGGTCGCGCGCAATTACTTCGCCTTCCACGCCGATGACGCTTTCAGCCCGCAATCGGGTTAGCTTATCAAAGCTTGGATTGGTTGGCCCGCACACAATCTGGGTGATGCCATAATGGTCGCGCAGATCGATGAAGGCCACGCCCCCATGGTCGCGGCGGCGATGGATCCAGCCGGCGATCTTGACGGTTTGGCCAACATGTTCGGCGCGAAGGGCGCCGCAAGTGTGTGTACGAAAGGCTGACATGGTTGAGTGCCGATTCAATGAGTTTGTTTGAGTGCGCGATAGACCGCGTGACGACCAAAAGGTCAAGAAAGGAGGGCATATAGCGCGGCCTTAAGGTTGGATCTCACACCTTTTGGCACCGGACGTGTTGCAACAAAGCGCCAATCTGGCCTGTTCTGCACTATTTTAACCGCGAGACCGGCTCTGGCTCTCGCACTTTATCTCAATCCACTCCATACGAGATCGCATGAAAGTGATCCAAACGACCAAAGAACTGGCAGAAGCCTGCGCCGCCATTGCCCAACATGAGTTTGTCGCGGTCGATACCGAGTTTCTGCGCGAAACAACCTACTGGCCAATGTTATGCTTGATTCAAGCAGCGGCCGGTGAAGTTGAGATTTTGATCGACCCGCTGATCGAAGGGGTCTCGCTTGATCCGTTCTTGGAACTAATGGCCAATGATAAGGTGTTAAAGGTCTTCCATGCGCCGCGTCAGGACTTGGAAATCTTCTATCGCTTGATGGCTGGCAAACTGCCCTCACCCGTATTTGACACCCAGACCGCCGCTATGGCTTTGGGCTTGGGCGAACAGATTGCTTATGATGGCCTTGTGATGGCCCTACTTAAGCGGCCGGTTGATAAGTCACACCGCTTTACCGATTGGAGCCGCAGGCCTTTATCGGAAAACCAATTGGCTTACGCTTTGGCCGACGTCACCCATTTACGCGACCTCTATCCAAAGATGGCCGCACAGCTTGAGCGTAAGGGACGGGCCGACTGGGTCAGCGAAGAGATGAAGGCCTTTGTTGATCCAGTCGCCTATGACACAACGCCAGCTAATGCGTGGAAGCGCCTGAAGCCGAAGCGCTTTGCGCAAGATTATCTGGCCGCCTTCTTTACCGCAGCCACGTGGCGGGAATGGTTTGCGCAAGAACGCGACGTGCCACGCGGACGTATTCTAAAGGACGATGCCATCTTTGAAATCGCTGAACAGCGCCCACGTGATGCCGATGCCATGGACCGCATGCGCGCTTTGCCAAAAGGCTTTGGTCGGTCAAAAGGGGGCGTACAATTGCTGGAAGCTTTGAACGAGGCCTTGGAAAATCCCGCGGAATTCGCGCCTAAGACCGAACGGCCACCCTCATCTCCCCCGGGTCTCGGCCCTGTGGTAGAATTGCTGAAAGTGCTGTTGCGCTGCGAGGCGGAACGGTTGGGGGTAGCGTCAAAACTCCTCGCAACCGTTTCAGACCTTGAAGAGATCGCTGCGAACGACACTGCTGATGTGGCTGCCATGAAGGGTTGGCGGCGCGAGGCTTTTGGCGAAAAGGCTCTGCGTCTCAAGCGCGGCGAAATCGGCCTTGTTATGAAAGGCAAGCGCGTGCGCGTGTTTGACGTGGCGGCGGATGCGATTGTCGAAGATGAACCTGAATCGGATGGCGACGAAGAGACTTAACGTTTCTTTCGCTACTCCACCAAAGTCGCAACAGGGGTCTTGAGAATCTGGCCGAGTTGATCGAGGCGCTTGAGTGCTTGCTCTGCAAACAGTCCCTTAAACTCTGGGTTTGTTGAAAGCGTGAGTTTACCGTCGCGATGACTGAGCTTGGTTTGAGTTAGAAGCTTGGCAGAGCGACCGGATAATTCAGCTCCCAACCGAATGGCAGCACCTAAGGCATCAGCACGCACCAAGCGTTCTTCATCCAACAAGCGCTTAACCAAATTAGGCTCAATCTCATCGAGCTTGGCACCATAACGCCGGGCAGACACTCGGGCCAAGAAGACACGCTCAATATGGGAGGCAGCAGGATAAGGTGCACGCAGGACGATTTCAAAGGCAATCCGGGCGCGGTCATCGGGGTGCAAAGTAGCGCCAACATCAGCTAGCATGCAGGCTGCCGCACGCAAAATCTCGCCACGGCGATCTGGAAAGAGGCGCGGGAGATCTTCAAACACGGGCATCACCCACCAGAACAAGGCTTCGCCAAATTCGCGCATGCGCGGGTCAGAGCCCACCATCGCAATCGCACCCGCCACCAACGGGTCTTGCTCGCGTTCTTGCGGGCTCAACTCTTCCAGCAAAATGCCTTCACGAAGTCCGTGAGAGGAGATGATAACACTGTCGAATGCGCCGTGGTCTAGAAGTGCGCGAAGCAGGGTAGCGGCATAAGGCAAGGTCTCAGCCCGCTTACCTGTTGAGCCATCGATACGTTCTAACGAGCGCTTGCTTTGGCCTGACACAAAGTCACAGATGGTGATCGCATCTGCTCGCATCATAGCATAATTATGCAGGACCTGGAGGGGATAATTGCGGGTGAACATGTCGATCTTGGCAATGGCCCGCCAAGCGCCACCAACCGCATGCAATTCTGTCCCGCGCCCAAGTGGCAGGACATCGGATTTGGCCAGCACAGTGTCGATGCGTTGACGCATGTCCGCAACGTCAAAATTGTCGGTGACGCCCATGGCTAAGGGCCCCAAAGGCCAGCTCTCTGCTTTGCCGGGGCCTTCCGGACTTAAGGCGACCAACTCGAGGCTAGAGCCTCCGAGATCACCAGCGATGCCCCCTGCCCCAGGGGCGCCGGCTAGAACGCCTAAGGCCGACAGACGGCCTTCTTCAGGTCCGGAAATGATGCGGACATTGAAGCCGGTCTCCTCGCGGATTTGATTGACAAAGTCTGGTCCATCAGTGGCATCACGCACGGCAGCTGTCGCAACGGCATGGATAGTCGTGATCCCAATGGCATCCACTAACAACCTGAACCGCCGCAAGGCCTCTAATGCCCGACGTACCCCGATTGGGTTCAGCCTGCCCGTTTCAGGGACACCGCGCCCAAGACCCGCCAGCACTTTCTCATTCAGAATCGGTGCATTGGCGCGACCCTCCACCCGGTAAATCACCAATCGGACGGAGTTTGAGCCAATATCAATCACCGCTTGATCGCGCAGCGGGTTCAAAACAAAACGATTGGGCATATCAGGCCTTGGTGCTGCTGCGCGATGACTTACGGCGGACTTTAGCGCGCGGTGCATTTGGACGGGTCAAGCTGGCGGCGCGGCCACGCCCGGAGAGGCTTGGGTTCTCCATAAACCACGTGTGCACATTGAAGGGCTCTGCCTCATTGACCGGTACGACCCGCAGATAGGTGCCATCTGGCTGCATCGACCAGCTTTGCGCTTCATCGGCCAGATTGGCGACCATGATCTGATCGAGGATTTGCTGGTGCACTGTTGGGTTCTCGATCGGCACCAGTGTCTCCACGCGACGATCAAGATTGCGCGGCATCCAGTCGGCAGACGAGAAATAGACCCGCGCCGATGGGCTGGGCAAAGTTGCGCCATTGGCAAAACAGACGATGCGCGAATGCTCTAGGAAACGGCCGACAATCGACTTCACGCGAATGTTCTCAGACAAGCCAGGGAAGCCTGGTCGCAAGCAACAGATGCCACGGATGATGAGGTCGATTGGCACACCAGCTTGGCTGGCTTCATACAGCTTTTCGATCACAACCGGATCGACGAGCGAATTCATTTTGGCCCAAACGCCGCATGGCTTGCCCGCTTTGGCCGCTGCGATCTCTTTATCTATCAGACCCAAGAGAACAGTCTTCATATTAACGGGCGAAACCGACAGCTTTTCCATCTGGGCAGGGGTGGCATAGCCGGTGACGAAATTGAACAAACGCCCCGCGTCGCGGCCAAAGGCGGGGTCTGCGGTAAAGAGAGAGAGGTCGGTATAAACACGCGCGGTGACAGGGTGATAATT